>CANLGQ010000070.1 GCA_947490265.1 Pseudomonadota bacterium
GCCAGTCGGTCTTCGACCCGCTGTGGCGGACCGGCTCGAGCTGGAACTCGGTGGCGACCCGCCAGTACTCGACCTACCCGTTTCCCTTCGAGGCGACCCAGCGCACCTGGGCAGCGTTCACCGCACTCGAGGGAGCGGCGCCCACTGGGACCACGTGGAGCGTCGGCATGGGGCTCGACCATGTCCACGTCCCGTCGCTGGCGGTCGACGAAATCACCCGGAAGTCGCTCCTGGTCGACGTCGACGACTACGGCGCGGCGCTCCAGGCGGGGCTGACGCAGGAGCTGCTCCGCGGGGCCACGCTCGCCTACAACCTGCAATCCGTGCGCGCTTCGCGGGCGACGGTGCAGTCCGCCGAACACGCTGCCGCCGCGGCAAGGCAGGCTGCGCTCGCCGGCGCAGCGCAGGCCTACTGGCTCTGGGTGCAGTCCGCGGGGGAGGCGGCGATCGCGCGCACCGCTTCCGAGGTCGCCCTCCAATCGCTGGAGATCGCGCGGGGTGCGGCCCTCCAGGGCGGCGTCGGTGCCGCCTACGTCGCTCGCCTCGAGGCCGCCGCCGCGCTGCGCGCCGGGTCGTTGGCTCGGGCCGAGGTCGCGGCGGGGCAGGCTGAAGATCAGGTGCGCGCCTGGACCGGCGAGTCCCCGGGGACGAGCTGGACGGCGGCCACCCCGCCGGGCGACGGCCTCGCGAGTGTCCTCGACCCGGTCGCGGTCGTTGCGGCGGCCCTCGCGGCCTCCCCGGAGTTGCTCGCCGCCCGGGCCGACGCCGAGGCGGCGCGCGCCGCCGAGCGGGCGACCCGGGCGAGCCGACTCCCCACGCTGACCGCGACCGCGCTGGCCGGCGTGGCGGGCCGCGACGTGGACAGCGTCGGCGGCGCCGCCGCCAACCTGTTCCAGCACGGCCATCAGCTCCCGTTCGCCTCCGTGGGCGGCGAGCTGGTGGTGCCGATCGGCGGGCGGGCCGGGAGGGGCGAGCAGGCGCGCACCCAAGGCGAACTCGCCGCGGCGGACCACCGGGTGACGCTGCTCGAACGCGAGGTCGGCGCGGCGACGACCTCCCAGGTTCGGGCCCTTGCGGCTGCGGCGGTGGAGATCGGCGCGGGCGACACCCAGGTGCGGGCGTTGGGGGAGGCGCTGGCGGCGGAAGAGGCCTCCTTGGCCCAGGGGGGATCGCATCCCCAGTTCGTGCTGGATCAGCGGCAAGCCCTGGTCGACGCCGAGGTCGAGGCGCTCGCAGCGCGCACGCGCTGGCGGGCGGCGCTGACCGAGCTTCAACGCCTGCAAGGCGCGCTCGGCACCGAGTTGCCGTGACGGCGCTGCTGCTCGCGGCGCTCGGATGCGGCCGGCAGAGCGACCCGCGCGCGACGTCGTGGCTCGACCTGCCCGTCGCCGACAATGTTTTGGCTCGCCGGTTCCAGCTCCGCGACGCCTCGGGGCCCGGGGAGGTGGTGTGTACGCGCGAGGGAGATCCGAGCGAGGTCCACCACGGAACGGGGGCCGAGGAGGTGCTGCTGTTCGGCCTTTTGGCGGGCTCGACCTATGCCTGCGTCCTCGAAGCCGGCGACGTCCGCCGGGACCTCACCTTCGAGACGGAAGCGCTGCCTGAGTTCCTTCCGGCGTGGACCCTGGAGCTCGCGGGCGGGGGTGAGGGCTACACCCTCTTCAACAGCGGGTTCAACGACCAGCGGGATCGCCAGAGCAAGCTGCTGCTGGTCGACCCCGAGGGCCAGTTGCGCTGGTACTACCAAGTCCCGTTCGAGGCCCCAGATCTGGACGCGAGCTACCTCGGGGGGGGACAGTTTCTCTACGGCGGAGGCTTCGATGCGCCCCCGACGATCGTCGACCTGAGGGGGAGGACACTCTTTCAGGCGGACGATCCCTCGGACGGAACGAGCTGGCACCACCACACCGAGCGGATCGACAGCGGACAGGTGGTCGCGCTCGGAACCGCGCAGAATACGGATGGGACCGACACTTGGCTCGGCGCGACCGTCGAGCTCCTCGACCCGGCCCTGATTGCGACGACGCCGCTGTGGACCACGCAGCGCGGGTTCGACGACGGCTGGCTCGCCTCGGGCCCCGGCGGAGATCCATACCATCTGAATGCGGTTATTCTTGAGGAAGAAGCACTCTATGTGAACTTCCGGAACCTCTCCCTGTTGACCCGCCTCGACCCAGCCACCGGGGAACGGATTTGGTCGCTCGGAGACGGGGGCGACTTCGCGCTGGTGCGCGCCGACGGGACGCCGGACGGCGCCGGGAACTGGATGCACGGCCAGCACGCCCCCGAACGCGACGGAGATCGCTTCTTGTTTTACGACAACGGCGATGGCGACGCCGCGATCCCGCGGTCGCGGCTCGTCGAGGTGACGATCGACGAGGACGCGCGGACGGCTGAGGTGACCTGGTCCTACACCGAGTCGGGGTGGTACGAACCCATCTGGGGAGACGTCGATCGGCTGCCGAATGGCAACGTGCTCTTCACCCTCGGGCACTCGGCCAACCAGGACCTGATGGATCCCGATACCACCGAGATCGTGGAGATCGACCCGGAGACGCTCGCGGTGCGCTGGCGGTTGACGATGGTGCAGGTGACCACCACCGGGTACCGGGCCGAGCGGATCAATTCATGCGCCGTTTTCTCCAACGAGAAGTATTGCCCGCCTGGATCCTGAGCCGCCCCGCCCTCCTCGCCTGGCTGTCGACGACGCCGGCGATCGCGGGGTTGGGCTGGGGGGTGTGGGCGACCTGGTTTGTCTGCGACGACGCCTACATCAGCTTCCGGTATGCGCGGAACCTGCTCGAGGGGCGCGGCCTCGTCTTCAATCCGGGCGAATGGGTCGAGGGCTACACGAACTTCCTGTGGGTGATCCAGGTCGCCGCCCTGTGGGCGCTCGGGGTGTCGCCCGAGCGGTCGTCGGTCGCGATGTCACTCGGTTGGACCGCGATCGCGGTCGCCCTGGTTGGCCTGTGGGCTGCCCAGACGCGGGAGGCCGCGCGGCCGTTCGTGCTCGCCACGGCGGTGGCGCTCTACGCGACCGAGCGGAGCGTGGCGGGCTGGGCGACGGGTGGCCTGGAGACCCGTCAATTCACGGTGCTCGTGTGCGGCGGCCTGTTCCTGCTGGCCCGCCCCGGCCACCGCGCGGCGGCCTGGGCATCCGCCTTGCTCGGGCTCGCGGTCCTGACCCGGCCCGAGGCGCTGCTGGTCTTCGCGGTCGCCGCGGCGGCCCGGGCGTTCGACAGCCGCGCGCTCCGCGGCCGGGCGCGCTGGCGGGAGGCCCTGGCGATGGGATTGCCATTCGGGGGGATGGCCCTCGGGCACCTCGCGCTTCGAGGGTACCTGTACGGCCAACCGCTGCCGAACACGTTCTACGCCAAGGGCGTGGCGTGGACCGAGATGGGGCTGCGCTACCTCGCGGTGGCCACGCTGGAGTCGGGGTTGTACCTGTTCGTTCCGCTCGCGGTCGCGGGTGCCGCTGCGCGGGCGCGGCGAACCGGCCGGCTGACCGAGCTCGCGGGCGTGGGCGCGATGGTGGCCTACCTGCCGTTCTTGATCCAGGTCGGCGGCGACCACTTCGAGTGGCGCCCGTTCGACTGGTGGTGGCCGCTGCTCGCGGTGTACGCCGCCGAGGCGCTGTGGCTCGGTCCTCGCTGGTTGGCCCTCGGTGCGCTCCCGGTCGCGCTGCTGTACGGCCGGGCGCTGGAGGTCGCCCACGAAGTGCAGCTTCGGACCGGGCCCGGAACGCCGCGGATGCATATCGAGCTCAACCGGCGCGACCTCCCGTGGCTCGGATGGATCCCGGGCCTCGGATCGGTGCTCCCTTGGTACAACCGGGAGGCTCGGGAGCTGGTGCAGCACCAGGCGGGCACCCGTTTGCACATCCACCAAAGCTTCGCCGCCGTCCAACACCGCGAGTACGACGCCTATCTGGGCCGGCGGGCAGCGATCCCCCCGGGGGCAGTCACCATCCGCGCGTCCGTCGGGATCCTCCCCTTCGACCTGCCCGACGTCGTGGTCATCGATCGACACGGGCTCACCGACGCGACCATCGCGCGGACCCCGGTGTCGGGAAAACAAAGATTCTTGGCCCATGATCGCGAGCCGCCGCGCGGCTGCGCCGCCGCGCGCGGGGTGAACACGGTGATCGAGGGCGCGGTGGGGGAGGTGGCCGTGGCGCTCCGGTTGGCCAATTATGCGCTCCCGTTGGGAGAAGGTGTGTTCATGCCCGCGAGCGCGGGCGCCGCCGGCCCGGGGTGGCTCGACGCGGCGGCCGCCTCGCTCGGCCCGGTCTACCGGCGCGGGTCCAGCCTCGACGACCCGGCGGGGAACGAGCTCCAGTTGGGGGCGGTCCGCTGGACGGGAGTCGAGATCCTCGGCGCCTTCGAGGAGGATCTCGGGGCGTGGACCGGGAGTGGCTCGGCGTTTGGACTCCAGCTGCTCGAGCAGGATGCGCATCGCGGGGTCGCCGGCGGCATCGGTGCTCACGCGGCGACCAGCCGCGCAGGGGGCGACGACCTCGCCACGGGTACGCTCACGTCTCCGCCGTTCGTGCTGCCCCCCGACGCCCTGATTGCGCTGTTCATCGCGCGAACCACGGGCGACGGAGTCGGCGTGCGGATCCGAATCGACGGGGAGCCGCCGCTGTTGCTGACCGGCGCGCGGGGGACCGAGCTCGGGTACGTGTGGGCCGATCTCGCCCGCTACGCCGGGCGCACCGCGGTGATCGAAGGGTTTGACGAGACGCCACACGGATATGTGGCGTTCGACCAGGTGGTGCTGCTGATCAGCGGATCCGCGTCGCCCTGACTCCGTCCACCGTCACGTCGGCCCAGAGATCGATAGGTTGACCGCGCGCCGTTCGCGGAACGGGCGCTCCATCCGGGCAGCTGAGCACCAATCTCCTTCCAGGCGTACCGGTTTCGTCGAACTCGGTGAGTTCGTGACGGGTCGCGCAGGTCACCAGCCGGTGGCCGCCCTCGAGCGGGAACACCGACGACTGGATCTCGCAGGGCGCGTCGACCGGCCACTCGCCGACCCAGGTGGCCGTGCCGGCGCCGGGGTCGAGCGCGAGTTCCAGGCCGCGGGCGTGGTCGTTGTCGAACACGGTCAGGTGCCCGTCGGGCAGGAGCGCGACGTGGTGTTGCCCGCCAAATGCGGCGGCGCCCGCGCCATCGACGAGCGAGAAGTCCGAGGGGAACACCCGCCCGACGCCATCGCCGGCGAGCACCCACGCGATCGACTGGTCGGCGCCCGACACCCGGACTACCGTGCTCTCCCGGCGGAGCGAGACCAGCACGTCGCCCGTCTCAGTCGGGAAGAGGGCGTTCGAGTGCCAGGCGTCGATCGACCCGGGGAAGCGGCTGCTCCAGAAGGCGCTCGTGTTCGGCTCGGCCAGCGTGGCGTCCAGCGCGCCGTGCTCGTCCCACCGCCACTGCTCGTTCCCTGCGAGGTCGAGCGCGACGACGATGTCCTCGACGTAGGAGAGACCATCCCCCTCGGTCCATGCGTTTGCCAGGAACGTGTAGATCCGATCGCCCCGCCGAAAGACGTCGTGGTGGAGCGGTAGGTCGAAGTCGTCGCGATCGAGCAGGAAGCGGCCGAGCAGATCGATCTCCACGACCGCGGACTTGTCGGCGATCAGCACGACGGTTCCGGCCTCGGTGAACTGCGCCATGTCGATGTCGCGCCGGCCTGAGTCGGCGGTCCAGCGCACCCGTCCGCCGGCGTCGAGCACGGTGGCGAAGGCTCCCGGAGCACAGTCGTAGGGAACGAGGACCTGCACGAGCGTCGACGGGGCGGCGCCGCTCACCTCGACCCCCACTTCCATAGGCAGATCCCCGCTTTCAAACGTGCCCTGGGCCACGCGTGGGCCGTCCAGCGCCGTCCACTGCCATTCCTCGCCCGCGACCAGCCCCCACAGCGGGACGTTCACGCCCCCCGCGGCGATCTCAGCGGAGAATTGAACCGTTTCTTCCCCGTCGGTCAGCTCGATCGCGAACTCGCCCGGCACCGCCAACGCGACCTGGCACCCACCGAGCGTGGGATTCGCCGGGTCGGCCGCGCACGAAACCCACCCTTCCGTCTCGGGTCTGCCGCAGGCCGACGAGAGCAGCAGCCAGCGGACTAGCGGGAGGCGACGACGGCGCACTGCACTTCGCCGAGGCCGTCTTCGTCGGCATCGGCAACGCAGACACAATAGGCGGGTGCGACCTCCCATACGGAGGCATCCCCGCATACGAACGGGGTCGCGCTGGCGTCACAGCGCTGTTCGTTGCCGTTGCACGAAGCGCCTTCGACCGGTTCCTTGCCTCCGGTACACCCCAGCAACCAGCCGATCAGGATCCAGGACATCGGTGCTCCTCTCGCCTCATCTTAGTCTGTGGCACGCCCGAACGAGCGGTCGAAGAGCGCGTCGATCGCCGCCTGCCCTTCGGGGGTCAGATATCGCGTGCCGGTTCCGCACACCCACGCCGAGTTGATCGTGGGGCTGCCGGGAACCCAGGCCACGCTGTCCCAGCGGAACCATGCGGTGCGGTCTTGATCGAACACCCACACCTCGCGGTTCCACATTCGCGCGAGCTCTACCGACCAGCCGGTGCCCCCGACCACCGTGCCGTCCTCCTGGATCTGCCCGACGACGAACACTTGCTGCGCGCGGCTGACCATGTGCCACAGCGTCTGGAGCACCTTCTTGATGAGCCCCGATTCGTTGGCGTAGGTGCGGCTGAGGCGACGTGAGACATACACGAGACTCACGTCTCCGGCGGCCAGTTCGCGGGGAGAGAGCAGGTGCCGGCCCCGGTCTCGAACCTGCTTGTGGCCTTCGAAGGTGAAGTTGCTCTCCCGCATCCCCCACCGCTCGGCCGCGATGCCGAACGCGGTCTCGGCGCCGTTCGCGCCCCCCGACAGCAGCGTGCAATCTGCTGGCGTGACTTCGTGGTGAACCCGCCCTTCTTCCGTGGCCGTCGGGCTCGCGACGAGAAGGGTCGTGCAGTCGAGGACGAGCGGGAGCGGGTCGGGTCGGGCGCCGGGGCGGGCGATCTGGAGGCCGACTGTGCGCCCAGTGGGGAACAGGGCGATCACGGTGGAGGCCGCGGCGCGGGCGGCGGGCGGGATCTCCCCGTCGAGGGCGCGGACCGTCGCCCAGGTGGGCAGGCCGATCTCATGGACCAACGAGGCGAGCGCCCCGAAATCGGCGTGCTCGTCGAGGCCGTCGATGACGAGCATCTTCGGCCGGAACTGGGCGAGTTCGGCGAGCATGCCCAGATGAGAACGCAATTGTGCTGGGTCGAAGCCACGATCCAGCCAGGAATGGATCATCCTGTGGCGTTCGACCGCCAGCGCCGCCGCGCCGGCATCGCGCAGGCCGGCCCCGGTCGCGGTGCGCAGCGCCTCGCCATAATGAGCGCGGACGTGCTCCACCGAGTCGCGCAGGGCCACATGCAGGACGGCGTGCCCGGTGAGCAACTGGTCGAGCGCGAGGTGTACGAGGATCGCGGTTTTTCCCACCCCAGGGCGAGCCACCACGACTCCCAGGCGACCAGGGCCCAACGGTGCGCCCAGTGCGGCGGTGATCGCCGCTGCCGGGCTGCCCTCGTACAGGCGCTGGTCGGACATCCCCCTTCCTACTTCTTGGCCGCGGCTGCCCGCTCTGCCTGGTACTTCTTCACCAGCTCTTCCTGCACGGACGCGGGCGCTTGCTGGTACTTCGAAAACTCCATGGCGAACTCCGCCTTGCCCTGCGTCGCCGACCGCAGGTCGGTCGAGTAGCCGAACATGGTGGCGAGCGGGACCTCCGCCTCGACCTTCGAGAAGCCGTCTTCCTCGGTCGAACCGACGATGATGCCGCGGCGGGAGAGCAGCGTGCCGACCATGGCGCCGTGGAATTCGGCCGGCCCTTCGATGTCGACCCGCATGATCGGCTCGAGCACGATCGGCCGGGCAGCGGGATAGGCCTCGCGCCACGCGCCACGGGCGGCTTCCTGAAAGGCGGTGTCGCTCGAATCGACGTCGTGGTAGCCGCCGTCGTTGATGGTGACTTGCACTCCGGTGACCGGGACGCCGATCAGCATGCCCTTGGCCACCATCGAGCGGAATCCCTTGTCGCACGACGGGATGTACTCCCGGGGAATGATCCCGCCGACGATGTCGTCCACGAACTCGTAGTCCGTGCCGGCTTCCATCGGGGTGACGAACCCGCCCACCTTGCCGAATTGGCCGCGACCGCCAGTCTGCTTCTTGTGCGTATAGTTGAAGTCGGCCCGTTGGGTGATGGTCTCGCGGTAAGCGACGCGCGGTTGACCAGCTTCGACCGGGACCTTGTACTCTCGGCGCATGCGCTCGAGGTACACGTCGAGGTGCAGCTCCCCCATGCCTGAGATGATCGTCTCGCCGGTTTCCGGGTCGGAGGCCACCCGGAACGTGGGATCTTCGCGGGAGAACCGCTGCAGCGCCTTCGAGAGGTTCTGCGTGGCCTTCGGGTCCTTCGTGAAGATGGTGTAGTGGATGACCGCGTCCGGCACGTGGATCGAGGTCATGGAAATGTCCACCGTGCCGTCGGTGAACGTGTCGCCGGTGTTGCACTCCACCCCGAACAACGCCACGATGTCGCCGGCCGAAGTGACCTCGATGTCCTCCATCTGGTCGGCATGCAATCGCACCAGCCGCCCCACCTTCACCTTCTGGCGGTTTCGGGTGTTGTGGATGAAGTCACCCTTCCTCAGGGCGCCGCTGTAGACCCGCACGTACGTGAGCTGGCCGTACCGCTCCTCGGTGAGCTTGAAGGCGAACCCCACGAACGCCTTCGCCGGATCGCACGGGAGCACGATCTGGGTCTCGTTCTTGCCGTTGTTCGTCACCTCGTTCGCCGTGTTCTCCACCTCGGTGGGGTTCGGCAGGTAGAACGTGACCGCGTCGAGCAGGGCCTGTACGCCCTTGTTCTTGTAGGCGCTCCCGCACAGCACGGGGACGATCTTGCGGGCGATGGTGGCCGTGCGAATCGCGGCGCGGAGCACTTCGGGCTCCACGCGCTCCTCAAGCATCGCCTCGGTCAGTTCGTCGGAGAACATCGAAACCGCGTCGAGCAGCTTCTCCCGGTAGGTCGCGGCTTGGGCCTCGAGGTCGGCCGGAATGGCCTCGGTGCGGATGTTTTCGCCGTTATCCCCTTCCATGTAGTACGCCTTCATCTCCACGAGGTCGACGACGCCGGCGTGCTTGTCTTCCAGGCCGATCGGCAACTGGATCATCACCGCGTTGAGGCGGAGCTTTTGCTCGAGCTGGTCGCGCACGCGGAGCGGGTTTGCGCCCTGGCGGTCGAGCTTGTTGACGAAGGCCAGTCGCGGAACGCTGTACCGCCGCATCTGCCGGTCGACGGTGATCGACTGCGACTGAACGCCGGCGACGCCGCACAGCACCAAGATGGCGCCGTCGAGCACGCGGAGCGAGCGTTCCACCTCGATCGTGAAGTCGACGTGTCCCGGGGTGTCGATGATGTTGATGTGGTGCTGGACGCCCAGCCGGTTCTTCCACTCGCAGTAGGTGGCCGCCGACTGGATGGTGATCCCGCGCTCGCGCTCGAGATCCATGGAGTCCATCGTAGCGCCGACTCCGTCCTTGCCCTTTACCTCGTGGATGGCGTGGATCCGCTTGGTATAGTAGAGCACGCGCTCGGTGAGCGTGGTCTTTCCGGAGTCGATGTGTGCGCTGATTCCGATGTTGCGCACGACGTTCAGATCGCTCAGCACGGTAACTCCCGGTGCCCCAAACGAGGGGTGGCCCTACTAGCCGCCCACCCGCGCGGTGGCAACCGTCGGGGTTAGGGGGCTCTGGAGGGCGCGATGGAAGCAGCGGGAGGGCGGGGACCCAGGGCGGTACTGGCGCATTTGCGCCGACTGGCGCGAAACGGGGTGCGTATCGTGCACCCGGCGCAGACTTGGATCGAGGCGAGCGTAATCGTGGAGCCCGGTGCCACGATCTGGCCGAACGTGACGCTGCTTGGGGCCACCCGAATCGCCGGCGGGGCTGAGGTCCGGTCGGGGTGCTGGCTCTCCGACACGGTCGTGGAGAGCGGGGCGGTGGTGGAGCCCAATTCGGTCTGCGAAGGGGCGGTGATCGGGGAAGGGGCCCGGGTGGGCCCGATGGCCCACCTGCGCCGGGGGGCCCATTTAGAAAGCCGGGTCAAAGTAGGTAATTTCGTAGAGGTCAAGAACACCCGGTTGCGGGCCGGAGCCAAGGCGAGCCATTTGAGCTACCTCGGCGACGCGGAGATCGGCGAAGACGCCAACATCGGGGCAGGGACGATCACCTGCAACTATGATGGCTTTGCGAAGTACCCCACCTCGGTCGGGGCGCGCGCCTTCGTGGGTAGCAACACGAGCCTCGTGGCCCCGGTCACGGTAGGCGAGGGCGCGATCATCGGCGCCGGATCTGTCATTTCGGAGGACGTTCCTGCGGACGCCCTGGCCGTGGAGCGAACGGCCCAGCGCACGCTCGCCAACAAGGCGCCCGCGCTCCGACGCCAGAACGCGCGACGGGCCGGGAAGGCCCAGTGAACGTGCCGGCCCACCAGGTCGGGCTGAACCCGGAGCAGCTGAGGGCCGTCACCGCGGTGAGCGGGCCGCTCCTCATTCTGGCCGGGGCGGGCTCGGGAAAGACGCGGGTGCTGACGAGGCGGATCGCCGAGCTGATCCACCAGGGGGTGCCCCCCGAGAACCTCCTGGCGGTGACGTTTACCAACAAAGCGGCGCAGGAAATGAAGGCGCGGGTGGCCGAGCTGGTCGGGGAGCAGGGCAGCCAGATTTGGGTTTCTACCTTCCACAGCACCTGTGCGCGGATCCTGAGGGTCGACATCGAGCCGCTTGGGTGGACGCGGCGTTTCGCGATCTACGACGACGACGATCAGCTTCGGTTGCTCCGCGAGATCGTGGGCGGACTCGGCTTCGACAAGTCGGTGGTGTCGCCGCGCGAGATCCTGGGCCAGATCGATCACTACAAGAACCGGGGACAGGCGCCCGACGACGTCGTGCGGACTTTGCGCGCGCGGGTGAACGATCCGCTCCTCCGCATCTGGAGGGAGTACGCCGATGCTCTTCGTGCCGCCGACGCCCTCGACTTCAACGATCTGATCGGCACGACCGTCCGCCTCTTGACCGAACACCCGGAAGTCCTGGCCAAGTGGCGCGACCGCTTCCGCTTCGTGATGGTCGACGAGTACCAGGACACGAACAAGGGGCAGTACGACCTGCTTCGCCTGTTGACTGCCGAGCACGGAAATCTGGGCGTCGTCGGCGACGACGACCAGTCGATCTATGGGTTTCGTGGGGCAGACGTGACCAACATCCTCAACTTTCAGCGCGACTGGCCCCACGCGCTCGTGGTCCGCCTGGAGCAAAACTATCGGAGCACGGCGAACATTCTCACGCTCGCGAACGCCGTGGTCGCCAAGAACCCGAACCGGCTCGAGAAGTCGCTTTGGACGGAGGCGGCAGCCGGAGCGAGGATCAACCTCTTCATGGCCGAGACGCCGGCCGAGGAGGCGAAGTGGGTGGCCCGGGCCATCTTGCAGCTCAAGCGGTTTGGGCACGAGCTCGGGCAGATCGCGATCATCTACCGAACCAATTCCATTTCGCGTAGTTTCGAAGGCGCACTTCGCGACCATCGGATCGCCTACCGGATCGTGGGCGGCAAGAAGTTCTATGAGCGTCGGGAGGTCCGCGACCTCCTCGCCTACCTTCGGCTCGTGGTAAACCCGGCGGACGACGCAGCGTTTCTCCGGGTCGTGAACGTTCCGTCGCGGGGGTTCGGCACGAAGTCGCTGCAGGCTTTGCGCGACGAAGCCGCAGTCCGCGGCGAGCCGCTCCTTCCGACCGCCCAGCGAAAGGCGAGCTCCCACAAGGGACTTGCCGCTTTCGTCGCTGTGCACGAGGAGCTGACGCGCGCGGCGCGGGACGAGGATCCGCCCCAGCTGATCGAGCGGCTGATCCAGCGGAGCGGGTACGCCGCGATGCTCGAGGAGGACAAGGACGAGCGCGACCAGCTCTCGCAGGACGCGCGAAGTCGCCTCGAGAATCTCGCGGAGCTGGTGCGCGATGCCGGCAGCTTCGAGCCCCCGTCCGAGGCCCTCCTGCCGATGGAGCGACTCACGGCCTGGCTCGACCGGATCGCGTTGGCCGCCGACACCGACGAGATCCCGGCCGGTGGCGAGGTGACCCTGATGACGGTTCACTCATCGAAAGGACTGGAATACCCGGTCGTGTTCGTGGTGCAGATGTCGGAGGGGATCTTCCCCCACGCGCGCTCGGCGGAGCTCGGTCTCGATGAGGAGCGCCGGCTCGCCTATGTGGCGTTCACTCGGGCGATGAACCGCCTGATTATCAGCCGAAGTCGCCAGCTTCCGTCGTTCGGTGGGCGAGGCGGCGACCAGGCGGCCCCGTCCCAGTTCCTTTTGGGCCTTCCTGCCGAGGTGTGTGAGGGCGATTTGCCGGACTCTACGCCGGCGCAGGCCGAACCGTCGGCCGATGTTCGCGCCAAGCGGCTCGCCGCGTTCGTGGAGCGTCGCCAGGGCCGCGGCGTCGAGCCGACCGACGACGAGTTTCCCGCCTGGGCCCGTCCTCGGTCGGCCCTGGCCCCGGCGAGCGAGACGCCGCGCGTTTTGCTCGAAATCGAAAGCATCGAGGAACTAGGCCGCGGAGTCCGGGTCCACCACCCACGCTTCGGCACCGGAGCGATCCTGCATCGCAAGGGTTCGCAGGTTCAGGTTGCGTTCGAGCGCGGCGGACCGCGGTGGATTTCGATCGGCGGGTCGGAGCTGCACCGAGTGGCAGACGGATGAGGTCCCGGCGCCGAGCCCGGCGTGATAAACTAAACCCAGGAACGGGGTCGCCGCGAGGCCTCTCCAAGGGATGGCATCCAGTCTCATGATCGTTACCTGCCCCTCGTGTAGTGCCCGCTATAAGATCAATGAGGCGAAAGTTAAGGGACGAGGGGCCAAGATCACCTGTCCCCGGTGCGCCCATCGTTTCGTTTTTTACCGGGACAGTGAGGTTGACGGAAGCAGCGGGGCCGATCCGGCGGCCCAACTCGACTTCCGTGCGGTGGGCATGCAGTGGAGGGTGAGGGCCAGTACCGGTGCCCGCGAGTTCACCAAGCTGGCGACCCTCAAGGCATGGCTGGCGGAAGGCTCGGTTTCGCCGACCGACGTGATCACGTTCAACGGACGCAAGTGGATCGCGATCCACGACATCAAGGATATTTCCGCTTTTTTTACGGATATCCATCACAAAGCGGGTCGTGGCGAGATCGGCCTCTACGATGCGAGCCAACGGGAGGCGGAAGACGACAGCGACGCCCCGACGACGATCGCCGGGAGCGGATCGGCGCTCGCCAACGAGATCCAAGACCTGGTCCGGGAACTCGCGACCCCGGCTCCCGTGGGGCCGCGGGGCCGAGGTCCCGGCGGCCGGCGACCCGACCCCTCCGAGGACGAGCCGGCGGAGATCGTTCACGACCAGCCATCGGCCCCCCTGTACGCTGTGCGGGGAAACGCGCGTGCGCCGGCTCCCGCCCCCGCCGCTCCGGCCCCTGGCGGAAAGCCGGAACCGCCCTCCCCCGCGAAGCCGGCAGCCGCCGGCCCGGCCTCCGGCGAGAGCGGAGCGGAGATCGTGCCCTGGATGATCGGGGGGTTGGTGGTCGTTGCGCTCGTCGGTGCCGGATTGTGGTTTGGTGGGGTCTTCAACGGCGGTCATGCGCCGCCAGTCGATGTGGCCGACGGGCCGGCTGAGGCCCCGTGAACCTTCGCTGTCTGAACTGCAGCACGCAGCACGAACTCCAGCCTCCGGCCTGGGTGGTGTCGTCGGGAAGGCCGTTTCGGTTTCGCTGTTCCGCCTGCGGGCACTCTCAGAGCGTGCAACCCGACTCCGTCACGGGCGTCGTCGCGGCCGCTCCGCCGCCGCCGCCGCCGCCGCCGCCGCCGCCCCAGCCCGAGCCCGCCGCCGCTCCCGCTCCGCCGCCCGAGGGCGCGCGCGGTGCCGCGCCGGCGGGGCAGAGCGCGTCGCCGATCCGGTCGTGGCGAGCGCCGATGCCGATCCCGCGCCCAGGGCGAACGCCGATCCCGTTTGGTATCGGTGATCGCGGGGCGAGCGGGCGACCCCCTGCCGCCGCGATCCGAGCGACCACCCCGGTACCGCCGCCGGCGCTCGCCGCGGCGCCGGTGGAGGGGGGCACCGAGGTCGCCGCGCCTCCTGGCGAGCGCGCCTCCACGCAAGAGGGCGGGCTGTGGCTCCGGCAAAGCGGGCAGGTCTTCCGCGTCCGTGACTACGACACGCTTCGCCGCTGGATCGCCGAGGGTCGGGTGGAGCCGACGGATCTCGTCTCTGAAGGCGGGGTGCGGTACGACGCGATCAGCGACCGACCCGACCTCGCCGGGCCGGAGCGCCAGACCTTGATTCCGGCGATGGTTCGGATTTCCTCCACGGTCCCGACGTCCACCGAGCCATCGGGTTCGGCCCATCGATCTCGGATCGGCGGCGAAACGCCGTTCGGATCCGGCCCGTTCGTCGAACACGCGCATGCTGCATGGAACGACGACGACACGGAGGGCATCCCCACGGGCCTCCCGCCGCTACCGACCGAAGAGGAGGTCGGGAGCCTCGGCGTTCCACCCATCGACCCGGTTTCCCCGCCCGACATTGCGCCGCCGCTCGTCCTTGCCGATCACGCGACGCTGTTTCGCCCTTCGCTCGTGTCACGACCCCCGCTGCCTGCGCTCGCGGAATCCGTGGGTCTGCCGAAGGCAGGGATTCAACGCGAGGTCCCCCCCCCGCCCGGGGCCCTGGTGCTGCCCATCGAGTCCCTGCTCGCCGCTCGGGCTCCCCCGCCGCCGCCGCCGGGGGCACGTCCTCCCGCCGCGTTGTCCGCGACGGTACCGCCGGCCGGCGCCGCGTTCGGGCGCCCCACTCCGTCGGCACCCCCGTTGGCCGCGGTGCAGGACCCCTCGAGTTCCAACGCGACGAGGGTCGTGGGCGCGTTCAGCGAACCGCCCGCCTCGGCGCCAGAGGCTCCCGAGGAGGACCTGGATCTTTGGCTCGAGGCTCCGAAGCGCCGGTTCCCGGCCTGGGCCTGGGTGGCACTCGCTGGGGTCACCGGAGTGGTCGTCCTGGTTGTCGGGGTCTGGTTGTTCGATGGAGGCTCGTCGCCCGGCGAGCCGCCCGCTGCGGACTTGCCGCCTGAGGTGGTTGCGGCTCCGGCGCCGCCCGCTGCTCCGCCTCCCCCCGAGCCCGTGACCCCGGTTCCCGAGCCGGAGGTCGCTCCGGTCGAGGTTGCTGCGGTTCCGGTTCCGGCTCCGGCTCCGGCTCCGGCTCCGGCTCCGGCTCCGGCTCCGGCTCCGGCTCCCCGTGCGGCGCCGGCGCCGCGGCCGGTCGCTGTCGTTTCGCCGCCCGCACCGCGCCCCCCGTCCCCGTCCCCGTCCCCGTCCCCCCGCCCGCCGTCCGCGAACGTCGAGGAGCTCGTGAATCGCGGCTGGAGCAACGTCGAGGCAAACCCGCGCGCCGCCAAGACGGCCTTCCAGAGCGCGCTCGCGGCGTCGCCGGGAAACCCCGGTGCATCCTACGGAATTGGTTACGTGTTGTTGCGGGAAGGCGACAAAGCGGGCGCGCATTCGTTCCTGTGCGTTGGCCTTCGGGCGAAGGACATCGAGACGCGGCGCGAGGTGCAGTCCCTGCTGGCGCAGAACGCGCTTGCGTGTCCGTGACCCATGGCGGCGAACTGCGCGCGCTGCGGTGGAGCCACCCGACCTGACGCGGCGCGGGGCCCCTCGGTGCAGGTCTGCAGCGAGTGTGGCGCCGTTTCGCGCGGGGCCGCTTCCTCCAGGGCGGAGCGCGAAGAACCTGAGCTCTCCTTCCGGCCAAACGGCGCCTTCGATGGGGACGAGGACCGGCCCCGCGCCCGACGTGGTCCCTCGGGTCCCCTGCTGGGGGTGGCACTGCTCGGCGCGGTTTCGATCCTGGGCGGTGCGGTCGCCCTCGGCGTGGCCGTGTTTTCGGGAGTCAGCGGCTACGTCGCCGCCTCCCGGGTCGCCGATGCCCCTCCGGCCGCTCGGGCCGCCGTGGTGGCCCCGGTGTCGGACCCCGAGCCTCCGCCGGAGCCGTCGACCGCGCCTGACCCTGAGGTCGCCCCCGAGCCCGCACCGGCTCCGGCGCCACCCCCGCCGTCCGATGTCGTGCGCGTCGCCCCCCCCGCTCCGAAGGCGAACTCGGGGAAGGGATTGGTGAAGGAGGGTTGGAGTCTCGCGAGCCGCGACCCGGTGGCGGCCTCGACCCGGTTCGAGGCGGCGCTCGCGGTGTCGCCGAGCGATCCAGAGGCTCACTATGGTCTCGGCTATTGTCTGAACAAACTAGGCAATCCAAGCGCGGCCAACCCGCACCTGTGCCTGGCCCTGACCGATGGGAACCCCGATGTGGTACGTGATGTGCGCGCGCTGCTCGAACGCAGCGCGCTGACCTGTCCTTGAGCCTGTCGCCGGGAAGTTCCCCGGTCTTCGAAAATGCCTGGAGGCAATGTGTCGCAGGAAGATGAGTACTTCCACAAGCTCGACCAGGAGGCGAAAGCGCGCCTCAAGGAGTCGTCGGACGCCAAGGCGCGCGACGAGGCGGTGGCCCAGCGCCAGGCTCTCCACGCCGGGAAGTGTGGCCGCTGCGGCGGGAACATGCACCCCAAGCCGTTTCGAGGCGTCGAGATCGACGTCTGTGAGCAGTGCGGGAGCGTGCTCCTCGATCCGGGGGAGCTGGAGCAGCTCGCGGACCGTGACCGGGGCGGTTTTGCGGCCAACTTCTTCGAGAGCTTCCGCAAGAAGTAGCCCGCGGAGGCTCCTGGGTGCGGCCCTCCCTAGCGAGGCATTTCGGACTCCGGGAGTCCGAAAACCTGCTCGCCGGCTGGTGGCAACAGCGGTGCGCGGGCCCCCATTCCCAGCAGCGCCTTGAGCGCGCGGTGGCCTCCGGCGGATCGCACCCGGGAGAGC
>CANLGQ010000071.1 GCA_947490265.1 Pseudomonadota bacterium
CTCGACCTCCTCGCGCGCCACCTCGAAGCCTGGCTGGCCGTCCGACCCGACTCGACCTGGCACGCGCTGCCCGGGGAACGTCGGCTCTCGCTCCTCGAGCTGTATCGGGGCCGAGCGGCCACCTTCTCAGAGGTCGAGACCGCCTCACGCTTCCTGCTGGTTCCCCCGGCGTCGTTCGACGCGAAGGCCGTCGCGAAACACCTGGACGATGGCGGGCTCGATCGCCTCGACCAGGCCATCGCCGCCTTGGAGGCGGCGCCCTCGCGCGCCGCGTCCGACCTGGAAGCCTCGATCGCCGCCCTGACCGACGGCACCGGCCCGGGTCTCGGGCGCTATGCCCAGCCCCTCCGCGTCGCGCTCACCGGCACCGCGGTCTCGCCGCCGATCTTCGACGTGTTGGCGTGGCTCGGCGCCGACGCCGTGCCCCGACTTCGCGCGGCGCGAGCCCGTTTGGGGTAGGATCGGATCTTTTCTGCCGATTCGGCGACCGTCCAGATCAGTTCGCCTACGAAGGTCTCGATCACCGAACCCACGACCTCGGCCAACATGTCGCCACCCGCCTGGATCCACTCTCCTGTACGCACGTGGATCCGCGGCGCGCGCGAGATGAAAACCGAGTGAAACTCAGTTCGTGAACGCCACGGTCAGGTGCACCGCCGGGGCATTCCAAGAATGACCGAGCACAAAGCTCTTGATCGCTGAGCCATGCCCGGCCGGGCAGGCTTCGTCCACCGCGACCTTGCCGGTGATCATCCCGGAGACCGAGCGAAACCAGGCCTCACACGCCACCGACGGTGGCGTCTCCTCCTTCGGTCGGACCAGCTTCGGCTTTCCCGTCCAGGCACACTCCGGCACAGCGGGCCCTGCCACCTTCCCGTCGGCCGGGACCGAGAGGGAAGCGTCGCAACCGCCGGTCCACCACGTCGGGGGAGTCGGAGCGGTCGAAGGGGTGGGAGCCGCGGGAACCGGCGCAACAGGCGGATCCTCAGCGAGAGCACTCAGCGCCAGCACGAAAAACCACACACGCCCCTCCCCTTCACGACCCCCGGTTAACCCGCGGTCGCCGTGAATCATGCCCCAGGTCCCCGAAGCCGGGCAAGCTCGCGGGTAGCGGAGTGCGTCGCGACCGGGTACGGCGCCGAGTGGACCCCTCCGCGCTGGTCATCTACGCCGAACACTGGTCCGGCGAACCGGGGCACCTTCACGCCGAGGGCGCGGTGGTGGCGGAGCTCGGAGCCGATCGCATCGCTGCGGCCCGTGCCGACTTCGACGCGGGCGCGCACGTCCTCGTGCTGCACGATGGGTCCTGGGAGCGGGCGGGGATCGGCACCCTCTGGTTCGGCGAACTGACGCTGCACTGGGAGGAAGGATGGGCCGGGGAGGCCACCGAGGCGTCCTTTCGAGGAGCACTCGGGGAACGGACGCTGACGGTCGCGGGGGATCGACTCGCGTGGCTTGGAGACGGGCGGCTCGAAGGCGAGGGCGTCGTTGTCGCACCGTGCGACTGCGACCACCCGCCGCTCTCGGTCTCCGTGCGCAGAGTGTGGGTCGAGCCCGGGAAGAAGGCTAGTTTTCGTGCCGGCTGGCTCCAATTGTTCGGGCTGCCGCTGATCCCCCTCCCCGCCGGCGAGATCCCCCTGGCCCGCCGGTCCGGGTTTCTGCCTCCGGTCCTTGGCTACGGAGACGATGGGTTCCGCGCGGCCCTGCCGCTCTACCTGACCCTGGGACCGGCGGCGGACCTGACGGTCTCCCCGGAGATCCGCACTGCGCGGAGCGCGCGCGCGCTCGCCGAGCTCCGCTATGCGCTGCCAGGCGGAACCGGCACGGTGGCCGGCTCCGGGGGCACCGATTGGCTCTCCGGAGGCCCGCGCGGCGCCGCCGAGTGGGCGCATCGGGCGAGCCGCGGCCTCACCGGCGCCGCCGTTCAGGCCCAGATCCTCGGCGATCCATCCTATCTCCAGGACTACGCCGACGCGTTCCTGGCCCGCACCACGCCGTGGGTCGAGTCCCGGGCCTGGGCCGCCGCAGGCCCGCTCGAGATCTGGGGCTCGTCCTACCCACTCGACGATCGCGCCTCCGACCACGCTAGCATGAGCGCGCGATGGCCCACCCCCCTCCCAGGCGGCGCGACCGCAGAAGTCGAAGCCGCCGGCTTGCTGACCGAGCAGGGCACCCAAGGGACGGGCGCGCTGCGGCTCGTGCGGGAGACCTGGCTTGGGCCCCTTCGGCTCCGGCCCGAGCTGGCCGGCGGAACGACCTCCGCGCCCACCGCCTGGGGAACCGGGGCCCTGGGGGTGGGTCTGCCGGCTTGGCGGGACACCGGAGCCGGCCGCGAGTCACTCGAACCGGGCGTCCGCGTGCTCGCCGGGGCCGGAGCGCTCGACCCGGTCGCCGCGATACCGATCGGGGGGGAGCCCATCCCGGCGTGGTCGGTCGAGCCGACCCTTCGCTGGTCGCGAGCCGGGAACGGGAGCGCCGAGATCCTCGCGAGCGGGGCCCTGCGAGACGACGGGCCACGCGCGGCGTTGACCGCCGGTTGGGCCAACAAATCGCTGCGCGGTTGGGGACAGCTCGAGGCCAGATCGCTTCCCGAACCTCCCGATCTGGCGGGAGCCGGCGCGAACGCGACCCTCGGGCCCGTCGAGCTCGGTGGCACCGCGGTGTGGTCCACCCGCCTCGACGCCCCGTTGGCAGCCGCCAGCCCGTCGGGGTCCTGGGTGCTGCCCGGGAGGCTGCGTTCCGTCCGCCTCTCCTTCCTCTCGCTCTTCGACGTTCTCACCCCGGCCTGGCAGAGCGGCCTCGGCGCCGCACGCTGGACGCACCCGGCCCGATGCCTGTCCCTCGAAGGGCAGGTCCGCGTCGATCGCGACGAAGTACCGTCGTTTCGAGTGATGCTCGACGTGGACCCCTGACGCCCCGGCACGGATCGGCTACTGTCTGCCGTCCGAGAGCCGAGGCGCATGCAGCTCCACACCATGATGTTTTCCGACGCCCAGGCCGCAGTCGCGGCGTTGGAGGCCGTGGGTGCGCGCTATGAACCGCGCCTCGATGTCGCGACGGACTTGCCGGCTGTCGGCCGCATCCAGCGCCGGTTCGGCATCTTGCGCTATCCCACGGCGTCCACGGTTACCGACCGCGCCATCCTCGACCCGTTCGCGACCGCCATCGAGAGCCCCGAGAACGCGAAGCTGGCCGCGCAGAAGCTCGAGTACTGCCCGGCCAACAAGCGCCTGCTGGTTCAGATCCGCGATCCGCTGCGCGCCCGGCGCCTGCACCCGCCGTGGACGCTGCGGCCCATGAACATGGACTTCATGTCGGTCGCGGCGAAGGCCAATCGCGCCAAACCGTTTGGCTTTGGCACGTTCTACTCCGAGCATGTGACGCTCGGCGCCGGTCCCACCCCCGTCGTCAACGTGTTCCAGCTCTTCTCGTTCCCCCTCACCGGCTCGCCGGATCAGACCCTGCTCGAACCCGATCGCGACGACGAGCTCGACGCTGCGGTGGGTGTGATCCTCGAAGCCGACGTGCTCGCAGGGTAGATCGATGCCCGCCGATCCCGTGGCGTTGATCGTATCGAACCCAGACCACCTCCGTCTGGCGACCGAAGAGGTCACCCGGCGCGGCGCCGCAGCCGAGATCGTCGATCCCACCCGGATCGCCGCCCTCGACTACGATCTCGCGATCCTCGACGAGGCGGCGCTGAGCGAGGGCGCGCTGTCCGCGATGCGCGCGCGATCTCCCCATGCGGTCGCCATCGTGATCGCCGCGCGGAGTCGGCTCCCGGCCATCGGGCCGACGCTCCCCGCCGGATCGGTGGTGTGTGACGCCGAGCACTTGGATGCGCTGCTCCCAACGACCCTCACTGCGGTGGTCGAGGGGCGCGAAGTGCACCGAGAGCTCGAGCGCTGGCGCGAAACCAAGGCGCTGACCGCCACCCTCGACCCCACGCAGCTCCCGACGCAGATCGTGGAGAGCGCGCTGCGCCTGCTCCGGGCCGACGCGGCGATCCTGTTCGTTCGTGCCGATACCGGCAAGCTCGTTCCAGGCGCGGTGTCCCGTCCGCACGCGCACCGATCGGTTCCCCCGGCCAGCGCAGGCCGCCCCGATCGCGTCCCGGCGGACCGCATTCGGATGCCCACCGATGCATTGCGCCGCCGCTCGGAACGATTGCTCCGCGACGAGCAACCGCTCGCGGTGCGCGACACGCTGTCCGACGGCTGGCTGATCGGGCAAGTCCTCGGCACTGCGGACCGTCAGCACGGCGTGCTCTGGGCGATCCGCGGGTCGAGTCGCCGGCCGTTCGCCGACCGAGACGCCCACTCCCTCTCCACCCTGGTCGAGCACGCGGTCCTCGCCCTCGATCACCTCCGACTCGTGCGCGATCTCGAGGCGCGGCTGGCCGGCCTCCAGACGACCCGGAAGGCCATGGAGGGGGACAAGCGCACGGCCCAGCTCGGTCGGCTCGCCCTCGAAGCCCTGCGAAACCTTCAGGCCCCGCTCGCCTACATCCGGACAAACCTGCGAGAACTGGCGGCGACCGAGGATCTGCTCCCGGGGAGCCAGGCGCAGCGCCATCTGCAGTACGCGTTCGATGGCTTGACCCGGGCCGACACGGTCGCCACCGACATCGCGCGGGTGAGCGAAGGCCGAGAACGGGTGCCGGTCGAGCTGCGGCAGCTCGTCGAAGCTGCGCTGTCCCTGGCGAATCCGCTCACGGTGGCGGCGACGGTCGAGATCGCATCCAACGCCGTGATCCTCGGCCATGCCGCGCGGCTGGCAGAGGGCTTCGCCGCGCTCCTCCGCAACGCCTCGGAAGCGACCGGCGTCACCCGGATCGACGTCCGGGCGTCCCGGATCGAAGGCAACGTGAGCGTGGAGATCGTCGACGACGGTGCCGGAATTGCCTCGGATGTGCTGGCGAAGATCCGCGAACCGTTCTTCTCGACCCGCGGGCGCGCCGGGCTCGGGTTCACCTCGGCGTGCGAGGCCATCGAGGGCGCGGGCGGCTCGGTGCATGTCTGGTCGCGCCCGGGCATCGGCACGACGGTCACCGCGACGCTGCCCGTGCAGGCCGACGGCGGCGATGATCTGGCGATCGAGACCGCGGATGGCGAGGCCGACTCCAGTGAGGTCGAGGCGGCCGAAGAGGACGTCGAAGGCGAAGGAGTCCCCGAAGCGCCGATCTCGTTTCACAGCGGGGCCTGGATGCGGGACGACGAGGAGGAAGGTATCGACGGAGAACTGGATTTCTCCGACCTGAGCGAGCTGTCCGACGAGGAATGATCCGGCCTACCCTGGGCCTGCGCGGGCCCTCGAAGCGGCATCCCCTGGCTGCCGCTCGACCCCCGACCCGGCCCATGGCAGCATGCCCACACAGCGAGGCGCGGTTGGCGTGCGAGGCGGCGGCGGCCGAGGCACAGCAGATCCAGGGGTTGCTCGAGCGTGAATCGCGGCGAGCGCGAACCTGGAACCTCGGGTGGGGCCTGGGCTACGGAGGCCTGGCGGTCGGGCAGGTCGCGGCGGTGCTCGCCGTGCCGGTAGACCCGAAGACCCAAGCCAGCCTGTACGTCGGGGCGGCGCAATCCGCACTCGGGAGCCTCGGGCTCGCGGTGGCGCCCTTGCAGGTCGCGCCGACGCAAGCCCCGACCGGCGACGGGTGCGCGGACCGGGAAGCCGCCCGCGCAGCGCTCGCGGTCACCGCGCAGAACGAGCGGCGCACGTTCTTCGCGAACCACCTGGGTGGGCTCGTGGTCGGTCTGGCCGGGGCGGTAATCCTGGCGATCCCCTATGAGGCCAGGGCGGAGGGAATCGAGTCGTTCGCCCTGGGGTACCCGGTCAGCCTCGTGTCGATCTACACCCAGCCGCGCGCCGCGTGGCATGCGGAACGAGCGGTCCAGGTGGGCTGGATGCCGGCGGACGGCGGCGGCCGCGTGGTCGTCCGCGGGTCCCTCTAAGGTGGCTTGGCGACGGACGCGCACGCCCCGCCCGTTCGAGCCGACCTCGGCGGCACGCTGTGCCGAAGCGGTGCGATCGCCACCGAAACGTCGTTGAGCCCCGCTGGCCACGGCATGTCAGCAGGGGAGTGGGGGCGGCTTCGCCAAAAACCCGACCTCGATGACCGGCAGGCTGGGGCCGATGAGCAGATAGTACGCTGGCACCAGCCGACCGTCGCTCACGGTCTCGGAAATCGGATTCAAGGGATCCGAGGTCACGAAGTTGAACTCCGCGTCGGTCTCGTAGGCCCAGGTGCTGCCGAGCCCCGGTACGTCAGGCCAGTAGGGATCGCCAGTGGACGCGCCCAGGTAGATCGCGGGATCCCAGCCGGAGGGAGCTTCAGGCGTGACGGCGAACGTCCATTCGAGCGCGCCGAGCACCGCGGGGAGGTCAACCACATCGAATGGCGCCGATCGCGGGTTCAGCTCGGCGCTGCAGGTATCCTGCTGCAGCAGGAGGTCCTCGGGTCGCAGAGCGATGCCGACCAATTGATCCGCCTGCACGAAGGCTCCGCTCGATGACGCGATCTCGAACGAAATGGAACAAACGTACCCCAGGTCGAATCTTCCGTCAGCGAGGAGAGGGTCTTCGGACAAGTAAACGGTGAGGGTGGGCGCGTAGTCGTAGTCGGCGCCGTCCAGACCATAGTGCACCGGCACGAGTCCTCCCGAAGCGTCGATCCCGCCGCTGAGCAGCGGCACGAGGAAGTGCGGCCAGAAGCCGTCGCCATAGCCCTCCGTCCAGTACGTCGAGGCGCTGCCGCACCCGGTGTCCGTGATTCCCACCGGCGGCGTGTCCTCGCTCGACGCGCCGGTGTCGCCGGATCCGGCCCTCGGCCCGCATCCGACCAGCCACAGCAAGAGCCGCATGCAGTAACCCTGAGCGAGTGTACCCGACCCCAGCCCACCGAGGCCACAGGATCCTTAGGCACCAGGGCAGGGGTCGAGACCACGGTATCCGCTCGAGCCCGCCGGGTGATCCTGCTCGTCAGGACGTGGGGCGGTGCAGGGCGTTTGGTAGGGAGGCCCCACTCGATCTCTCCGCACCCTCCTCGATGCCGCTCTGGGCCGTGCTGCCCATGTCGAGCACGCCTGGGTTAGGAAGATTAAACGGTAGGTTCTCGCAGAAGGAGTTGTCGACGAGCACTCGGTAGGTCAACGAGGACCCATCCCACCACTCGCACGTGGAGCCCCACGCCGTGACGCACCACGAGTCGTTGGGGTTGCAGGTCACGCAATCCCAAGCTCGGGCGGAGACGGCCAGGAGGAGTACCCTCCTGGCAGCAACTCGGCGGCGTCGAGGGTCAGGGCCGCGCGCGCAGCCGGTCCGGGGGTCGCCACATCGGCGGCGAGAACGGCCAGCACGCTGCTCCACGAGGCGTCGCGCGCCAGCCCTCACGTTCCGGATTACTCCGGTGAAGGCCGGCGAATTGGTCCGTGGTGGAAAATCCACCATGATATGGCGGATAAGGTGAAGTGAGTTAACAATCGCTTATGTACGCCAGGAACATAGCCGGTCCGCTGCGCAGCTCGCTCGTTGACAGCCCGGTGGTTTTCCTCCAGGGCGCACGACAAACGGGGAAGAGCACGCTGGTCGGCGCGCTCGGGCGGCCTTGCTACACGCTGGACGACGCCATGGTGTTCGCCGCGGCCACAGCCGATCCGGAAGGTTTCGTCTGCGGGCTGCCCGACGGTGCGGTGATTGATGAAGTGCAACGGGTCCCCCGGTTGGCGGTCGCGCTGAAGGCCTCAGTCGACCGGGATCGCCGGGCGAGCCGCTTCCTGCTCACGGGGTCGGCCGGGCTGGCGGTATTGCCGGCTCTGTCCGACGCGCTCGTGGGCCGGATGGATGTGCTCACGTTGTGGCCATTGTCCCAGGGCGAGCTCCGGGGGGTGCGCGAGGGCTGGATCGATCGCGCTTTTTCGGGGGACTGGAGCTGCGGCGACGAGGACCCGCTCTCCCGCGCGCAGGCGGTCGCCGCGGTGATCGCCGGGGGGTACCCGGAGGCCCTGTCCCGCCCTGCCCCGGCGGCGAGGGACCGATGGTTCGCCGCCTACGCACTGACGCTCCTGCAACGCGAGGTGCGCGAGCTGGCTCGCATCGACGACATGGGCGCGCTCACCCGCCTCTTGGCGCTGTTGGCGGCTAGGTCGGGGCAGGTACAGAACGTCGCCGACCTGGGTCGCGCGTTGGCGGTCCCGCAGACGACGCTCACCCGGTGGATGGCGATGCTGGAGGGCACCTTCCTGGTGCGACGCATTCCCGCTTGGACGGCCGATCTGGGCCGTCGTCTCTTGAAGTCGCCCAAGGTGGTGCTCACCGACAGCGGCCTCGCGGCGCACCTCATGGGCGCCGATGCCGCTCGCCTGGACCAGCAGCCGGCGCTCTTCGGCCCCCTACTCGAAGGCTTCGTGTCGAATGAGCTCGTCCGCGCCGCGAGCTGGAGTCGCACGCGGCCGACGCTCCACCACCTGCGCACTGCCGACGGCGTCGAGGTCGATCTGGTGCTGGAGGACCGCGCCGGCCGCCTCGTCGGCGTGGAGATCAAAGCCACCGCGAGCGTGGCGACATCGGACTTTCGCGGTCTTCGCATGCTCGCCGACTGCGCCGGCGACCGTTTCGTCGGGGGCGTGGTCCTTCACTTGGGCGAGCGTGCCGTCCCATTTGGCGACAGACTTCACGCGCTGCCGCTGGGATGCCTTTGGAGCTCACAGTGAAGGGAAGGGCACCCGTTTCAGCGCGTGGGCAGCACCCACCCGCCGGACCGGTGATCGCCATTCCCACGAACCCTGACGCTCGCCGACATCCGCGACCGGCCAGCAAGGCCCATGCCTGCCGAAAATTGGCGGTCTGCCCTCGCGGAGCCGACCGACGTCCGCCACGAGATCTAGCCGCCCCACTCCAGACCAGAACCGCGGCACCTCACCCGTGAAGGCGGGATGACTCAGGTGACGCCGAAGGCACCCTCGGGTCGCTGCTCAGCCTGTACGTGGCGACCCACGCCGCCGGGGGGCGACGTCCCCCGCTCCGAAATCACCACGCGAACACGGCGTCGATCCGGCTGAAGAAGTCGTCGCCGGTCCCGACCAGGGCGCCCCCGACCACCCCTTCCAGCCTCGCCGTCCCCAGGCGAATCGACGGGCCGATGCCCGCGGTCACCGCCGGGGTGTCGCCGCCATCGAAGTCGAGTTCGGTGGAACTGCTCTCGGTCAGCGCCCAGTTATCGGCTTCGATGCCTGTCTGATCCGTCGAATTGAGGTGCACCCGGTTCAGCATCGTGGTCGCCCGCGCCGCACCCCGCACCGCGAACCCCTCCGAGAAGGCGTACTCCCCGCCGAGCGAGACGATCGGCAGGCGCACCGTAGTGGCCTTGTCTTCCGAGAAGTAGTGCTCAGACCCGAGCACCTTGGTCACTTGCGCGTTGTTGTCGTACCGGAAGCCGACCGCCTGCAGGTCGACGCCGACGGTGGTGATCACCTGGAGTTCTTCGCTCGCCTGATAGGTGATGCCGACCCCGGCGCGCAACGCCAGGGCCTTCGCGCGGACAATGTCGTCCTCAGCCTGGGCAACCGCCGACTCATCCGGATCTTCGACGTTTTCGGCCAGCCGATCGATCGCGAAGGTGTGGCCGGAGGCGAGGTCGACCAGCAGCGCCGGCGTGACCTCGACCGTGTCGGACACGTCGATCGCCGCCCGAAGCCCGCCCCCGACGCGATGGGCCCCCTTCAGGCCGACCGTGCGATCGAGGAGGAGGTCGGTCGTGTCGTCCCACTGGTTGCGCTCGGCGGGGCCGAAGGCCTGAGCGTCGGACCAAGCCGACGCGCCGGTGATCCGGAGCCAGGCCTCGGGCTTCACGCTCTCGCCCTCGATCGCGAAGCCCACCGTGGCGCCGACATAGGACGAGGCCGACTCGGCGGTCACCCGCGTCCAATCCGAGTCCGCCCCACCGGGGACCGCCTCGTTCTCGTTGACGGCGCCGCTCTGCCCGAACGCGGCATAGAGATTGAGACCGACCACCGCCTCGCCAAAGGCCACCGATCCGTACAGGTCGAGCGGCGGCTGGAGCGGGGTTGCGGCCGCGGCGGCCCCGAGGCCGGAGAGGTTGAGCGGATCCTGGAACGTGCCCCCCCCCGATCTCGCCCGACGTGCCCGAGCCGACCATCAACGCGTCGAACACGTTTCCGATCGCCGCCTTCTCCCCGTACGACCGCGCGCTTCGATTGAGCCCGAAGCCCAGCGTCACCGAGTCGCCGAGGCCGAACAGGCCCCAGGCGCCCGGATTGACGCCCATCCCCTCCGCGAGTCCTCCGCCCGAGAAGCCGAGGTGCGCCTGGACCTGGTTGCGGTTCCGGTGCGCCAGGGCCGGGTTCGCGAACAGGTTCAGGTCGGTATCGAAGTACATGAAAGTGTCGAGATCACCCGGGTAATGGAGGTCGAGCCCGCCGAGGGCAGCCGCCTGGGAGGGGGTCGCGTGCGCCGGGGCAGCACAAAGGAGCGCGAGCGCGAACCAGACAAGGGCGGGGGATCGAGGGGACACGTCTTCCTCCAGAGGCGACGCCGTTCGCGTCGCCGAGAGTATCTGGCCGGATCCCCCGATCGTCAAGCCGAGGAGGGGGGCGCTCCGTGGGCGAGAAGCCATCGAGGATCGAGCGAGATCACCCCGACTACCCCCACCGGCCCGGACAGTACGACCTCGTTCTCGCGGTCGATCGCCACCTCGAGGGATCCGCCTGGCATTCGCACGACGTGCGTCCCCGGCTGGAGCCGGGAGGTGGCCACTGCGGCGGCGATCACCGCACAGGCGGACGATCCACTCGCGAGGGTCTCCCCCGCCCCGCGTTCCCAGATCCGGGCCTCGACGTCGGACGCGATCACCCGGGCGATCTGCACGTTCGTGCGATTCGGAAAGGCGGGGTGGGTCTCCAACGCTGCGCCCCAGTCCCGCCACGGCACGCGATCGAGCTCCGACTCGACGAAGATCACCGCATGGGGGTTGCCGAGGTCGAGGGCGGTCACCGGGCGATCCACCCCATCGAAGGCCCGTTCGCGATAGTGAATGTTCGCCCTCCCCATCTCCACGCGAACCCCGCCGGGGAACACCTCGCAGCGCACCCGGTCGGTGGTCGTGCTCACGGTGAAAGCCGCCCCGCCGCCCCGTCGCTCGACCCACCACTGCGCAAAAATACGAAGTCCGTTCCCCGATTTTTCAGCGACTGAACCGTCGGGATTCCAGATCCGCACCCCGGCGTCCGCCCCGCGGGCCGCCAGGGGTTCGAGTACGCCGTCGGAGCCCACCCCGCGATGGCGATCGCACAGCGCAACGACCAACGAACGCGTCAGGGGAACCGCGGCGTCTTCCCAGACCAGGTAGTCGTTGCCCAAGCCGTGCGCGCGCCAGAGGGTCATGGTTGGAGGATCTTGTGGACGAGGTGCTTCGTGAAGTCGTGGGGTGGCAGGTAAGCGAGCCGCACGACCGGTTCGCTGACGCTCAGCCGAACATGGGCCACGTCCTCGACCGCTCGACCGTCCGCCACCGCGCGAACCGGGCGCCGCGCCGGGGAGATCACCTCGACCTCGGCGATGGCGGTGGCGGGGAGCACCACCGGCGGAAGCCGGGGGCGATGCGGGCAGATCGGCGTAGCGAGCAGCACCGGGATCTCCGGGTGGACGGGGCTGCCGCCGGCCGAGAAGCTGTACGCCGTCGAGCCGAGCGCGGTCGCGAAGATCAACCCATCGGCCACCAGGCGCCGCTCGAGCACCGTCCCGTCGATGGACACGGCCAAATTGGCCGTTTGGCCGGTGCTCCGTTCGAGGTAGACATCGTTGAGCGCCGCGTCGACGCTCCGGTCGCCGTTCCGGCGCATGATCTCGGCCTTGATCTGCGGAAAGCGATACTCGCGCCAGTCTCCCCCGGCGATCCGCTTCGCCAACGTGTCCCAGTCCTCGTCGACGTCGTTCAGCAGAAAGCCGAGATGTCCGGCGTTCAGGCCCAAGTAGAGCTGACTCACTCCGTGCTCGGCGACCGCCCTGAGCAGGAATCCATCGCCCCCCACCACGATCCTCAGATCACCCGGAAGCGCGGTCCCCCGGAGGCGGGCCGCGAGGGCGTCGGCGTAGCTCTTTGCGCGTTCATTTCGCGGATCGATGAGAATCATCGGCGCTCCTCCAGTGCGCGAGGGCCAGCGCAGCCCGCCCCGGAGCCAGCTCCGGCTGGGTCGGCTCTGCGCCGCGCGCGGCGGTCCAGCCGAGGACGAACACCCCGTCTTCAGCAGAAAACGCCCACAGTTCACCGATTTCCGGGTGGTCGGGATCCGGGAAGTCGAGCCGCCACCCCACCCCGGGACGCCCGTCGGCGTGCGCGGCCGTCGGCGCGCTCACCAGGCAACCGCACCCTTCGGCGACCCCGTCGGCAAACGCCTGGCTGGCCGGCTCGGCCCGACCCGGGAGAAACACGGCGCGGAGTGTTCCGGCCGCGCTCGTCCAGGTACCCGCAAGGCCCACCCCCGGGCCGCGGATCTCCGCCGGCCCGACCTCCGCAGACGTCCAGGTCTCCAGATCCACGTCGACCGGGGGCCACTCGCCGACCACGGCGCGCTCCGGACCCTCGCGCCCGAGGAAGACGGTTGCCCAAGGAATCCCCGCGCGATCGAAGACGTGGTCCTCGCTCGGGGAGCGTCCGGCGAACCGCCGGTATCGCGCTACCGTGCCATCCGGCCAGACCCACGCCTCGATCGGGCCGGTTCGCCCGCGCCCGCGCGCGCTCGGGGGGCGGCCAGGCCGATCCTCGACGCGTTGGAACCGAACCCTCGACAGCGGCTGGCGGTAGCGGAGCAGGGCTGGCGCCTGCTCCAAGCTACCGGGCGGATCCGCCCAGGCAGCCGTGGCCCACGCGACTACCACAGCGGCCCGAGCCAGGCCTGGACGCCGACCCGCACATTCCACCCCGGCGGTGGATTCCCCAGGGGGGCGACCGGCGACGGGACCGCGCTGCTGCCCTCCTCGGCGACGAAACGCCGCGTTCCGGCGATCGCGAGCTCACCGACGACCCGGGCGAACACCACCGCCCGGTCGCTCGCCCGGCCCTCCAGGCCCACGGCCGGCTCGAGCAGGAGCTGATTGGGCGCCCCGGTCGCCTCGAGACCGGGGTCGGGCGGCGCGAAAGCCTTGCCCGACCAGCCGGCGACGCCGAGCCCCATCGTGGGCCGCACCGCGCGCGAGGGAAACGGCACGAACGCGGCCCCCCCGCCGAGCGTGAAGGACGTGAGCGGCTGCTCGATCGGATCGGATTGAAGCGCCACCGTCTCGCCCTCGGTCGCCGTGTCGAACGTGTACTCGAACCGCCCCGGGCGCAACTGGGCGGAGCCAAAGACTTCGAGGAACGGGAGGACTCCGAGGCCCAGCTCGATACCGAGCACGGGCGCCATCTGAGTGGCGACTTCATGGTACTGAAGCGTCTGCACCACCGCGAGGGACTCGTTCCGCGCGATGAAGCCCTGATACGACTGCCCCCATGGGCCCTCACCAAAGCCCGCCTCAAACCGGGCCAGAACGCGCCCCGCTCGCCCTGCGATGCGGCGACGCCACGCCGCCAGATGGAGCCCGGAGTTGCGGTACCGAAGGTACTGACCCTCGGTGAGCCCCGCCTGGTCCCACGGCGTGACCCCGTCCGATTCGCGCCAATCGGCGAGGTCTTCCATCGTGAGCTTCACCGGCTCGATCTCGTGGACTTCCCCCCGCGCCAGCGCGCCCACCTCCTCCTCGAGGGCGTCGAGACTCGAGGCGATCGCCTCTTCGCGGGCCTCTTCCGCCTTCTTCAGGGCCACCGGATCGTCGACCGGCAGCTCGCGGATCTCGCGGGCGTCGAACGCGCCGTCCACGACCTTGTCCAGCAGCGTGGCTACCGCGCTCGCCACCGCCGCATCCCGTCCCTCCGAGATGCCGAGCCCCACCGAAAACAGCTCGGTGGCGCTGCGGGTGTCGATGAACACCACCTGCAACTGGGTGAGAGGACCGCTTGGGCTCACCTCGCCCGAAACCACCCAATCGACCGGGGCTCGCTGGCCGACGACCAGCGCACACCCGCTGTACCGCTCCGCTGGGCACGCCGCGAGGTAGGTCTTGGCGTCGTAATCCTCGAACGGGGGCACCTCGGCGACGTCGGTGAGCGCCCAGCGCGCCGCGAGCCGGGTGACGAACTCGGCGCGGAAGGACTCCGCCGCGGCCTCGAGGCCTGGCGTGGCGCGAAAGGGGGTGACGAGCAGCGAGTCGAACTGCATCGCCGGGGCGTCCTGGGCCAACGCCGGTCCCCCGGCGAGCGCAAACCACAACCAGGGGATCATGCCAGCTCCGACCGCATCCTAGCTCAAGTCAGCCGCGGATCACCTTGCGCCGCGGCGGACGGCCGCCGCCCGACTCGCCGGCCGGACCCTGCAGCGCAGCCAGAACCTCGACGTGCGGGGTGTGGGGAAACATGTCGAACAGCTCGACCGGCCCGTCCATTCGGAACCCAAGGGTCTGAAAGTGGGCGAGATCGCGGGCGAGCGCGCGCGGATTGCACGACACATAGAGCAGCCGCGAGGGCGACAGGGCGGCGATCGCTTCCACCACGCCGGGCTCCAGACCGCGCCGCGCCGGATTCACCGTCACCAGCGGACGCGTGCGGGCGAGGCGCTTGCCGAGCTCGGGCAGGACGTCGGCCACCCGGCCGAGCTGAAACTCCGCGTTCGATTTGTTCAGACGCGAGGCCTCCTTCGCGCGGTTCACCGCCCCCTCGACCTCCTCGACCCCCACCACGAAGCCCGCCTTCGAGCCAACCTGCAGCGCGATCCCGCCGACCCCGGAGTACAAGTCGACCACCGCATCGTCGGGCCCGGGCGCCAGCCGCTCGACTACCCGCCGAAACAGGACCTCGGCCAATCCAGGGTTCGTCTGGAAGAAGTCGCCGGGACCGATCCGGTAGAGGACGCCGTTGAGCCGCTCCTCGATGTGATCCCGCCCCGAGAGCGGGGACACGCCGATGACCCCCTCCCCGTCGCGGGTGAAGATCGCGTTTCCCGGCTCCTCGTTCAGATGGAACCACACCCCCGCGAGCTCGGCCACGTCGTCGTGCAGGTGCTCCGCCAGCTCGGAGAGCGCCTTCGTGTGCTTGCCGGCCACCAGCGTGACGAGCACCTCGCCGGTGGTCTTGCTCGCGCGCAGCACGATCGCGCGGAGGGTGCCCTGCCCCGTATCCGGATTCCACGGCCAAATCTCGAGGGTGAGGACCCAGTGGGCGAGGGAGGCGATGGTCTTGCGGAGCACCGGGGCGGCGACGTTGCAGTGGGGGATCGGCACGATGTGGCGGTCACCCCGGCCCCACGCGCCGACCCGCAGCCGCCCGGCGTCGGAGAACTCGATCCCGAGCTTCACCACGTGGCGGTAATTCGACTCGCCACCCGGACTCGCGTGGAACGCGCCGATCTCCACGGGAAGAGACTCTGCCGCGAACGCCCGGGCCACGATGTCGCGGCGGGCCTGTTCTTGCCCCCCGGCCGTGACGTGCATCAGGGGGCATCCGCCGCACAGCGACCACTTGTCGCAGGCCGGTTCCCGGCGCCACGCCGAGGGCTCCGAAGCCCCGCGCCACTTCGCCGCGGTGGACGATTCGCCCACGTGCAGGATCTTGATCGAACCGTCCTCGCCGGGGATCCCGCCCCAAACGCGGACAGGCAAACCCCGCGGTCCGACACCCTCGGCCTCGCCGCGCGGGTTCCAATGGGTCGGAGTCAGTCGGTGGTCGGGCATGAAAACCTGGGCTATCGTGGCGAGGGGGCCGTCGCGATGCGGGTCAGCGTCCTGGTGGTTGCATTGGCGGGCGTGGGTTGCAAGAAAACCCCGGAAGCACCTCGCAATCTAGATCAGCTCAGCCACGACGTTTACCTGCACTACGACGATCCGAGCGCGCTGGCGGTCGATGTCGGCGACATGCTCGACACGGTCCTCGACCTGGTGGGGAGCGAGGAAGCGGAGAAAGGGTTTACCCTCACCGACCTTTCCCCAGACGAGGTGGTGGCGGTCGACCACCCCGAGGACCGCGACTTCTCGCTCCTCATCGGCGCAGCGGTGATGGGCTTCAGCACGTTTCCACCCGCGGATCATGCGATCTCGATGACCGAGTCGTCGCAGACCTGGAACGATCCGCACACCTACAACCGGTACGATCGCGTCATCGTTCGCGGGGATGCCGACGCGTTCGCCGACGGTTCCGGGCGGATCGACACCGAGAACGACATCGAGAAGGCGGGCGCCTTCGGGGTCACCATCCCCTACGACTTGATGAAGGACTTCCAGTGGGTGCGCACTTCGGCGGGCGACGCCGTGATCGCGCGCTCGTGGGTCGAAGAGCACGGGTGCAGCGAAAACGGGAAGAACTGCGTTATGTCCTCGTTCTCCCTCGAGTTTTACTACCCCGACCCCAACAACGCCAGCGGCGCCCTTCGACTCACCTCGACGTGGATCGATTTGGTCACCGAGGCCGACTCCCTCCTGACCGAGGAGTACTCCCTCGACCTCCTCGTCAATGGCATCTACGACATCTTCGAGAACACCGACGCCCACCTCGCGGGCACACTCGAGGAGTAGCCGACTCTGGGGTTTAGTCGCCGCGAACTGCACCCGGTGTACAAGAATCGCTCAGGGCCCCCTTGACAGGCCGCACCGTTTCATCCTACAGGAACGGCCACACCCTCTCTTCCCTCTCGTCCCGTCCCCCTCCCCCCCCTCCCCAACCCCCCC
>CANLGQ010000072.1 GCA_947490265.1 Pseudomonadota bacterium
AGCGGGACAGAGGGGTTGCAGGGATCGTGCAGTTGGGCTTGCCACGGCGTTCCACCGAAGGTATTTTCGATCGAACTCGGGGGGCCGTTGGCGACGCTGGCGAGCCGGGATCCGGTCCGGCGCTACCGCATCACCGGCTTCCTCGGGGAGGGCGGCTTCGGAGAGGTGTTCCAAGCGGAGCTCCTCGGGGCGCGGGGCTTTCGGAAGGTCGTGGCGATCAAGCTCCTCCGCAAGCACGGTCTCCCCGACGACGTCATCCCCCGGTTCCACGACGAGGCGCGGATCCTCGGGATGGCGCGAGATCGCGCTATCGTGCAGGTAGATTCGCCCGTCCAGCTGGACGGTCGCTGGGCGATCGTCATGGAGTACGTCGAGGGCGCCTCAGCCGGAGCGGTCTCCAATCGGGGGCCGTTTCCGGCGCGGGTGGTCGCCGAGATCGGCGCTGAAGTCGGCCGGGTGATGGACAAGCTGTACAACGCGCCGGGGCCCGACGGCGTGCCGCTTCACCTCGTCCACCGCGACATCAAGCCGGCCAACCTTCACATCACGCGCGAGGGCGACGTCAAGCTGCTCGACTTCGGGATCGCCCGCGCCCGGTTCGAGACGCGCGAGGCCCGCACGACCACCGAGCTGCCCGGAACGCCCGGCTACATGCCGCCCGAGCGACTCCAGGGGAAGGACGGTCCGTTTGCCGACGTGTTCGCCCTGGGCGTCACGCTCCGCGTGCTCTTGACGACCGAGCGTCCCGGCGACGACAAACCTCGCTATCAGGTCGAGTCGACGCCGCAGATCCGGCGTGTGCTCGCGATGTGCGAGGCGATGACCCAGACCGAGTACGAGCGGCGGCCGGACTGGCCGGCGGTCCGACGGTGGTGCGACGAGATCGCCAAGGCGGTCGGCGGACCCGGGCTGAAGGAGTGGGCGCCCCGGGTCGTGCCGCAGAACACGATCCTCGACCGGAAGGCCCCTCAGGTGGGGAGTGTGCTGGTCGACGGGACCTCGGCTGCGGCCCCCGAGGGGATCGGCTCGCCGTGGCGCATGGCCTGGTGGGGTTGGGGGCTCGGGCTCGTCGGGCTGATGATCGGGGTCGGAGGCTTGGCATTCGGTGCGGTGGCGCTGCTCGTTGCCTTGCCCTGGCTGACCCGCGGACCCGAGCTGGTGGCGCCCCCGCCCGTCTCGGCGGTGGAGCCGGCGCCGGTCGCGGCCGCGCCCCTTCCAGCCCCTGCACCTGAGCGCGTGGCGCCTGTGCCGGTCCAACCTGCCCCCGTCCGGTCCATTCCCGTGGACGCGCCGGTCTCGGCACCCGCTTCCGCGGTGGCGATGACCTTCACCAGCGATCCGCTCGGGGCGGAGGTGTGGATCGACGGGGAGAAAGTCGGGGAGACGATGCTCGTGAACTACCCGTTGATCGTGGGGAAACACCAGGTGGAGCTCCGGGGCGAGGGGTCGTCGGTCAGTAAGACGGTGCGGGTGGGGCCGGGGCAACCCACCCGCTACAAGTGGTCGGGCGGCGACGCGTGGGGCCCGTTGAACTGACGGCCCCTAGATCCCCGGATCGACGCGCGATAGCTTTCGCCGGGGGGAGGATGTCCGGGTTCGTGTGCGAGGGGCCCGAGGGGGCGATCGACGCCGCCCTCTCCGCGGTGGTCGCCGCCGATCTCGACGCGGCGCAGCTCGCCCTCGGGGCTGCGGCGACCGCGTTCGCGTGCGGGGAGCCCATCGCCCCGCAGTCGCTGGCCCGGTTCTGGCTGGTCGAAGGCGCCATCCGGTACTTCGGCAGCGAGCGCGGGGCCGCCCGGGAGGCGTTCGCCGCCGCAGCGCGCGCCGACGCGGCGACCTGGATCGACAGCCTGGGCAAAACCCTTCGTTCGGAGCGGGACATCGCGGTCGGGGAGATGCGCCCCACCGCGGGGGTCACGGTCTCGGGTGTCCCGAAGGGGTACGAGCTGTGGACCGACGGGCTGCGGGGCCCGCCGGCGGCGGAGCTCCCTGCCGGCCCGCACCTCCTCCAGGTGACGCGAGCGGGGACCGTCACCGAGGCGAGGTTCTTCTACGTCTATGCGAAGGAGGCGCAGGTCGTTGGTTTTGCGCTGCCCGACCCGTCTGCGGTGGGCACCGCGGCGCGTCCGGTGGGCGCGCAGCCCGAACTCGCGGCCGGCGGGGGCGGGTGGCTGAACTTCGGGGGCACCTTCATGACCCAGCCGCCCGACAACAAGGACGGCGGCGACGTCGGGATGCCGTACAACGGTTTCGCGGGTTTTAGCCCCGGGTTTGCGGTGGGTGGAGACGTGTTGTGGCGCGGGATCGCCGCCCTCGAGCTCGACCTGCTGCTCAACCACGACGTCGGCATCTCAGAGTTCACCTTCGACGGGGTCTCCTACCGGTGGCGCATCAAGCAGTGGGCGCTCCATGTGCCGCTGCTGGTGAAGGTCGGGACCCCGACCGGCCCGGCCCGACCATGGCTCGCGCTCGGCAACGAGCTGGTCTTCCCGCTCGGCACCCAGGTGGAGACGCCGAATTTTCCGGAGCCCACCGCGATCACCGCCAAGGCTGGCTTTTACGATCTGTGGACCGCGGGCATCGGGATGGACGTGCTCCTCCCCATCGACGGCGCCGACCTCCGGGTGCCCGTTACCCTCGCCCGGGCGTCGTACAACCCCTCCGTTCCGCTGTCGGCGTTCGACCGGGCGACCTACACCGATCTGGCCGCGGGGGCGGTCGGCATCGAGTATGTTGCCGAGTGGGAGATCCACGCGAGCGTCGCGCTCGGAGGTTGGATCCACCGCACCGTCAAGCCCTGAGGAAACGAATGGCTTTCTTCCGCCAGGTTCGCGTCCAAGACAACGTGGTCGATGCGTCGCTTCGCGACGGGGTGCTGGTGCTCGGCGGGGCGCCGCGGCCCGGGGAGCCGGTCTACGAGGGCGGGCTTCTCACCCCGCCGCTCGCCGAGCCCCACGTGCACCTCGACGCGACGCTCTTGGGCGAACGGCGGCCGAACCAGAGCGGCACCTTGCGCGAGGGGATTGCCAACTGGGCGGCCCTGCGCCCGGAGCTCACCGGCGACGACGTGATCGCCCGCGCCCGCTCCACGATCGCCCGCTACCGTGCGTACGGCTGCACGCGGATCCGCACCCACGTCGACACCGGCTGCCCGGTGGCGGTCGAGGCGCTGATCTCGCTCCGGGCCACGCTGCGGGACGAGGGGACGACCCTGCAGATCGTGGCGTTCCCCCAAGAGGGTATCTTCCGGGCGCCGGGACGCCGGGAGGCCTGGGAGTGGGCGGTGGCGGCTGGTTGCGACGCCGTCGGGGCGATCCCGCACTTCGAGCGGACCACCGAGGAGGGGTGGGCGTCCGTGCGCCTCGCCTTCGACTTGGCGGAGAAGCATGGGCTCCTCCTCGACTTCCACTGCGACGAGACCGACGATCCGGGGACCCGGAACCTCGAGGTCGTGTGCGCCGAGGCGATCGATCGCGGCGTTGGTGGCCGGGTCGTCGCGGGTCACTGCACCGCGTTGCACAGCTACTCGAACCCGTATGCGGCGAAGGTGGTGGAGCTGGTGGCGACCTCCGGCGTGCAGGTCGTGGCGAACCCTCTCGACAATGTGGTGCTCCAAGGCCGCTATGACAGCTACCCGCGCCGCCGCGGCATGACCCGGGTCGATGCGCTGTGGGCTGCTGGGGCGACCGTGGGGATCGGGCACGATTCGGTGCAAGACCCGTGGTACCCGCTCGGGACGGCGAACCTGGTGGATGCGGCCTACATGCTGGTGCATGTCGGCCAGCTGATGAGCCGAGCCGAGATGACCCGGGCTGTCCGCACGCTCTGGACAGAGAACCACCTCCCGTTCGGAGGCGCGCCTCCTCCGTGCGTATGGTGGCCGGTGGCGGACGAAGTGGCGCTGCTCAGGGAGCGACCGATGCCGACGCTGCTCGCGCCCGGATAACGGTGGCCGGTCAGGGCCAGAACGTCCCCGAGACGCCGAGGATCGGAAGCACGGGGAGCCCGTAGCCGATGGGTGGGTTGCTGTCCCCGAAGCCGGTGATCACCGGCTCCGGAACCCGGTGGTTGTAGACGTTCAGCACGTCGAGGCTCGTGTCGAGGCGCCACTTCCGAAACACCCACGGCTTCACGATCTTCAGGTCGAGGCTGTGGAAGGCGGGGAGTCGGGAGGCGGTTCCGAGGGGTACGAGGTTGCCGGTGAGCACGTCGAACGCCTCCACCTCGTCGCGCCGCGGAAACCCCGAGGTGTAGCGGAATCTTCCCGACAGGAGCGCGCCGCGCGGCAACCGCCCGACCCCGACCAGCTCGACCCGCACCGGCCGGTCATAGGCGGACAGCGTGCGCAGCGCCCCGGGCTCCTCCCAGCGCTCGCCCTTGACGGTTGTGGCCAGCGCGGAGGCCGACCAGCCCTCCTGCTCCACCCCGACCCGCGCCTCGACCCCGGCGTTCCAGGCGTGCAGGCCCTGGAGGGAGCCGTCGGCCTCGAAGCCGGCGAGGTTCCGCGACGCGCGCCCGAACCCGTCGAGCTGCGCGCTCACCGGGCCCCGGGTCCAGGCCAGTCCGGCGCTCCCGGAGTCTGCCTGCTCGAGCGCCAGGTATTCCCCGTCGGGGAGCGCGATCAGGAGCACGGCGTCGGGCGTTTTGTGCCACCGGCCCCAGTCGGCCCGGGCGGTCCAGGCCTCGGCGAACTGCCAGGTCACCCCGGCCTGGGGCGACGGGGCGAACCGCGGACGCTGGCCGGGGAGGAGGACCAGGTCGCCGCGGATCCCCGTTCGGAAGCGTAGCTTGTCCCCGCCGGCGATCGCGGCGTAGGGCGCTCCGGTGAACAGAGGAGCCTCGCGGTGGTCCCCACCCTGCACGAGCTCGAAGGTGTGTACGAGGGCTTCGGCCCCGAGCTGCACGTCGTAGGGGCGATCGGCCAGGTCTGCCTCGACCCGCAGTCCGGGATACCATTCCACGATCCGTTGGAAATCGAGCTCGTCGGTCAGCTTTTGAACTCGCTCGGCGACCCACGGCGTGACGGTCACCCGTCCGTAGGTGCCGCGGGCCTGGATCTGGCCGCCACCCTGCGCGATGGTGACGGTCTCGCTTCCCTCGCCGGTGGGCGCATCGAACTGATCCGAGACCCCGAGGGCCAGCACCGACCAGTTTCCCCGGTGGGCGATGAGCGCCGCATCGTAAAACCGCGGAGCGACCCGCGCTGCGGCGGGATCGAGCGCCGCGGCGAGGATCGCGTCGAGGTAGCTGCGCCGCGCGCTGACCTGCAGCGCCCCGTCGGGCAACGGGGTGGCGGCGTACACCTCGGAGTAGACGACGTTGACGCCGACGATCGCCCGCCTTTGGGCCTCGCCGGTGGACGGGATCACCTCAGCGGAGCCGGCCAGCGCGTCGGCGTAGCGCGGCGGGGCGCCGTCGGGCCAGAACCGGACCTCGCGGATCATCTCGGGGTGCAGCACGCTCGTGAACCCGCCCAGGTGGTAGAGCAACGGGACGGGCACCCCGTCGAGATAGGTCGAGGTGTCGTCCCAGTCGCCGCCGCGGATCAGCAGCCACCCCGCGTCGAACGGCGTGCGGGAGAACGCCGGCGACGACTGAAGCGCGCGGATCGGGTCGCCGAGCGAGCCGGGGGTGGCCCGCGCCGAGGCGAGGTCGATGACCTGGGCGACGCTGGCCGGTTCCCGGCTGTAGGTCCCGACGAGGACGTTCGCGGGATCGGAAGGGAAAACCAAGATCTCGAGCGAAACCTGCTTGCCCGGCGGGACGTCGACCGGGGTGACCTGGTCCGCGACATCGAGCCCGCGCACCGCAACCTCCCAGGCGCCGATTCCAAGGCCTGGCAGCGCGAAGTGACCGGTGGCGTCCGTCTGCGCGCTGAACCCGCCTGCGGAAACCGTCGCCCCGGCCACGGGCGACTGATCCCCGCGCCGGCGGATCGTGCCCACGAGGCGCGGCGTTACCGGTGGAAAGGCATAGCGAAGCTCAACAACGCCAAACGTCGGAAGGCCGCTCTCCTCCGCTGGTTCGACGGTGCATCCGGGCAAGATCGCCGAGAGGGCGTCCACGAGCGGCGGGGGGCCGCGCAGGGGCCGCACCGCCCCGAGGGAGCCGTCGGGTCCGACGTCCACTTCGAGCGCGACGTCGACCGGCTCCAGCGTCGGTTCGGCGGCTGCCGGCCATTCCGGCGTCGGGCAGTCGCGCAGAAGCGGTCCGCTGGCCAGCGCAGGCCAAGCCAAGTGGAGGAGAGCGAAGGGCACGGCCCAGGATACCGCGACCCTGGGTCAGCCGGGGTTGCCGAGCGGCGCGTAGAGCTGGAGGGCATAGTCGCGGACCATCCGGTGGCTCGTGAACTTGGGCGCACAGGTCGCGATGCTTCGTTTGATCCGCCGCAACCAAGCGGCCGGCAATTCGTCGGCGTCGAGCGCCCGCCACTCCGGCAGGACGGCCTGTTCCAGCAGGTCGATCAGCGCGAGGGCATCCCGGGTGTCCTGGGCCTGTTCGGTGGGCTCGCCGGCCCCGGTGCCGATCGCCCACCCGTTCGTCTCGTCGTAGCCCTCGGGCCACCAGCCATCGAGGATGGACAGGTTGAGACCTCCGTTCAGAACCACCTTTTGTCCACTCGTCCCGCTTGCCTCGAGCGGCCGCCGCGGGGTGTTGATCCACACGTCGCACCCTGACGTCAGCATCCGACCCACGTCGAGGTCGTAGTCCTCGACAAAAACGAGCTTGTCTCGGAAGTCGCGGGAGCCCGCCCACCGCACGACGCGGGCGAGGACCTCCTTCCCGGCTTGGTCCTTCGGGTGGGCCTTCCCGGCATAGATGATTTGCCCCCCGCGGGGCCCGCTGAGCGCGGCGTGAAGGCGCTCGGGGTGGGCAAAGAGGAGGTCGCCCCGCTTATAGGGGGCGAACCGACGCGCGAAGCCGAAGGTGACCGCGTCGGGGTCGAGCTCGCGCCCGGTCCGCCGCGCCAGCCGGTGAAGGAGCTGTACCCGCAGCGCCCGGCGGAGGTTGTGGATCACCCGGTCGGGGACCGCCTCGATGGCCGCCCACCGCTCGGGCTCCCACGGCCGGTCGCGCCAACCGGGGAGGTATTCGTCGAAGACCTGCTGAGCCGGGCGGGCGGCGAAGAAGGTTGGGTGAACGCCGTTCGTGATGTGGCCGATCGGAACCTGGTCGACGGGCACCTCGGGCCACAGGTCGGCCCACATCGCCCGCGACACCTCGCCATGTAGCGCCGAGACGCCGTTCGCGGCGGCGGTGCCGCGGAGCGCCAGGACCGTCATGCACAGCGACTCGGTCGTGTCGTCGGGCTTGACGCGGCCGAGGTTCATGAAGGTGCCCTTGGGCAGCCCGAGCTCGGTGCGCCAGGGCCCCAGGTGCTCGACCGCCAACTCCCACGAGAACCGGTCGTGCCCGGCGGGCACCGGCGTGTGGGTCGTGAACACGCACCGCGAGCGCACGCGGGCCAGCGCGGCGTCGAAGGCGTGCCCGGCGGCGAGCTGGCGCGACAGCAGCTCGAGGATCACGAACGCGCAGTGTCCCTCGTTGAGATGCCAGGAATCGACCTGGATCTGGAGCGCCTCGAGCGCGCGGGGAGCGCCGAGCCCGAGGAGGATCTCCTGCCGGATCCGCAGCCGCTCGTCGCCGCCGTAGAGGTGGTCGGTGATCTCGCGATCCTCGGCGACGTTTGCATCGAAGTCGGTATCGAGCAGGTAGAGGTGCACCCGCCCGACGTCGAGGCGCCAGATCTGGGCGGCCACCTTGCGGTCCGCGATCGGGACCAGGATGGTGCGCCGGGCTCCGGCGGCGTCGAGGCACGGGCGAAGGGGCAGTCGCTCCCATCGGTTTCGGGGATAGGCTTCGATCTGCTGCCCGTCTTCGAGGAGCTGGCGGAAGTACCCCTCGTGGTAGAGGAGACCGACCGCGACGAGCGGAACCCCGAGGTCAGACGCCGATCGGAGGTGATCGCCGGCCAGCACACCGAGGCCCCCGGAGTACAAGCGAAGCGACTCGTGGAGCCCGAACTCCATCGACAGGTAGCCGATCCGCCGCCCGGCCAGCGCGGCGACCTCCACCCCTGCCCAGCCCGGGTTGCGGAGATAGGCCTCGAAGCGGTGGACGATCCCGGCGAGGCGCTCGTGGAAGCCGGGGTTGGCGTCGAGTTCGGCCCATCGGCTGTCCTCGGTGTCGCGGAGCAGGGCCACCGGGTTGTGCCGAACGCGCTCGAAGCGATCGGGGTCGATCGACGAAAAGAGCTCGGTTGCAGCTGTGTCCCAGCTCCACCAGAGGTTCATCGACAGGTCTTCGAGGCGGGCCAGCGAGGGGGGGAGCAAAGCAGTCGGCTCCGACGAGGGACGTACCCTACCCACGCACAGGGTCGGCGGCTACAACTCGCCGGCCAGGATTCCATCGAACGGCACCTCGAGCCGACCCGCGAGCGCCATCGCGAGCGGCTCGACCCACGCCGCGAGGGGGGGGCAGTCGGGCAGGTGATCGGCCACCCGGGTCATGACCGACGGGGCGAAACCGCATGGGTTGATCTGCCCGAATTCGGCCATCGACGGGGTGAGGTTGAGCGCGAGGCCGTGCCAGGTGACCCACCGGCGGCAGGCCACGCCGATGGAGCAGACCTTTCGCGGGGGGCCCAGGGGCATCTCGAGCCAGACCCCGGTGTTCCGCGGGTCGCGAACCGCGGGGAGCCCGGCGGCGGACAGCACGTCGATCACCGCCTGCTCCAACGCGCGCAGGTGGCGGTGGAGGTCACGCTTCGCGCCTTCCAGGGCGAGGATCGGGTAGGCGACGAGTTGGCCCGGCCCGTGCCAGGTCACGTCGCCGCCGCGCTCGACCGAGATCGCGCCGTCGGGCACCGCTCCCCCGCGGCCCGCCGTGACGACCGGCTGGTGCTCGAGCAGGAGCACGAGGTCGCCGACCTCTCCGCGGGCCCGGCTGTCGACCCGTCCCGACATCCAGGCGTGCACCGTGGCGTAGTCGCGTGGGCCCTGGAGATGGTGGAACGTCATGCCGAGACCAGGGTCTCCACGTGCCGGGCGATCGCGGTCGCGACGGACTCGGGGGAGGTCGTGCCGTCGACCCGCTCGATGCGATGCCCCTGTTCGCGGAGGAGGCCGACGACCTCGTGATACGCGGCGGTCACCTGGGTCAGCTTGGCCTTGTGCTCGAAGATCTCGCGCGCCTCGCCCCGCCGCGCGATCCGGTCCAGGGCGACCGTGACCGGCACGTCGACCAGGATCGTGAGGTCGGGCGCACGGAATCTGCGATTCAACGCGTAGACCTCGTGCAATCCCATCCCCTGCGACTGATACGCCAGGGACGAGTGGTAGTAGCGGTCGCTGATCACGATGGCCCCCCGAGCCAGCGCGGGCTCGACCGTTCGCGCCAGGTGATCCGCGCGATCGGCGGCGAACAACCAGGGTAGCGCAGCGGCGGCCGCCGCTCCCTCCTCCGCGCGGAGCGTGAACCGGATCGCCCGCCCCACCGGGCCGTCCGTGGGTTCGCGGGTGGTCACCACGGCGAGTCCGCGTCGCGAGAGATGTTGCGCCAGCAGGCTCACCTGGGTCGTTGTCCCGGCGCCATCCAGGCCCTCAATGACCACGAACCGTCCTGTCATCCTCCCCCCCCGTTTGACCTCGGTACCTCGCCCCTGGCGGGCTGTCGCGGCGACGCTCGGTGGTGGGTTACAATAGGGACCCGAGCGCGCCTCGGCCCAGGATCCACGCATGATCTCCCTGATCGCCTCTTTCGCTACGTCCGCCCTTGCTGCCGATATTTTTCTCCACCCTGGCGACGACGTCCTCACCAAGACCGCGTCGCTCGTTGCGGGCGACCACTACAAGTTCTACGGCGGGGTCTACGAGATCACCGCCGACCTGACCTGGTCCGGTCAGGGTACTGCCGACGAGCCGATCGAGATCAGCGCGGTAGACGGCGAACAGCCTATCTTTCGCATGAGTGAGGGCTGGTTCCTCGTCCACATCCAAGACGCGGCGTTCATCGAGGTCCTCGGGATCACCTTCGAGGGGGCCGACGGCTGGGAGGACGCCGGCTGGAACGCCGTTTCGATCGAGAATTCCAGCGACATCACCTTCACGGACAACGAGATCCGGCAGTTCGACGGCTACGGGATCAATATCGGGGGCAACAGCACGCGGCTGAACCTCACCCGCAACTGGATCCACGACGTGCAGTCCGAGGGGATCTACGGGGGTTGCTGGGACGCGAGCTGCTTCATGACCGACAGCGCGATCCACAACAACCTGATCCACGCGCTCGGCTTCACCGACCTCGAATCGACCAACGGCTACGGCGACCCGGTGATCGAGTACGCGACCGGCATCGCCATCGCCCACGGCGGGCAGGGCAATACGGTTCGCGACAACGTGATCTTCGACGTGACCGGCGACGGGATCTACACCGGGTCGACCGAGTTCGGGCCGCAGAACATCCTCGAGGCGAACGCCATCTGGGACGCGGCGGGCGACGGCATCGTGATCGAGGGCTCGGCGCTCGTTCGGAACAACGTCATCTTCAACGTGATGGAAGACGGGATCCAGTGTTACGACTCCGACCGCAACACGCTCCAAGACGTGGTGATCAGCTTCAACACGGTGTCGGGGGCCGGAGAGTACGCGATCCAGCTGGAGGAGTGGGTCGGAAAGACAGGGATGGTGCTCGCGAACAACGCGATCGTCAACCCCATCGGCTATGGCCTTCAGTACACCTTCGACGAGGGCGCCGGGGAGGCGGCGGACCCCGGAAACGTGATCTCCACGAACGTCGTCACCGGCTTCGTCTCCGGCTGGGACGCCGAGGTTCACCCGAAGGGGGTGGTCCCGGGCGGCGGCTACGAGGACTTCGAGGACGCGGCGGCGTTCAACTTCTACCCGGTGAACACGGGTGCCTTGGTCAACTCGGCCGATCCGGGTGGGGAGACCTATATTCCCGACGTCGACTTCAACGGCGCCGCCCGGCAGGGCGACGTGCCCGACGTGGGCGCGTACGAGTACGGAGGGGGTCCGAACCCGGGTTGGGCGATCGGGGAGAGTTTCAAGGAGACCGGGCCGATCGCGGCCAACGGGGGCGGAAAGCTGGGCGGGTGCTGTTCCAAGAGCGAAGATCCGGCTGCCGGGTTGATCCTCTTTCCGGTCGCTGGCCTGCTGGGCTGGCGACGGCGGAGGAGGTGAGGGCGGGGTTCGCGCTGGTGAGCCTGCTGGCCTGTCGGAGCGCGGTCGAGCCTGCGCTGGTGTGCCCGGAGAAGGCGGCGGTGGTGGCGACGACGCCGGTGGCCGGCGGGCGCGCGGAGTGGTGTGCCCGCAAGGACGGGTCGCGGAATGGCCCGGCCCGGGAGTACCGGCCGGACGGCACGCTGTACAAAACCGGGAACTACCTGGGGGTTCGGAAGGAGGGATTGTTCACCTGGTACCACCCGGATGGGAAGGCCCCGATGGAACAGGGGACCTACCTCAAGAACAAGCTCGACGGGGAGCGGATTCGGTGGGACGCGGCCGGCGTCGAGTTGGGCCGGGAGGTGTGGAAGGCGGGGGATCGGATGTCGGGTGACCTCGGGGTGTCCCCGCCGCAGTAGGTCGTTGCGTTCGTCGGGCGGTTCGGCTTCCCTCGCGGTCCCGCGCACGGTACCCTGCTCGGGTCATTGCGCGGCACTGCGCGGACCAGTCACCCCAGGCCGCGAGGAAGGCACCGTGGACGAAGAGAATTACGAAGACTCCGGCGTCAACCCCTTCGGCGTCGCCTCGTTGGTGCTCGCGTTCTTCGGGTTGGTCGTGTACTGCTGCGGCAGCTTCGTCTGCCTGGGCTGGCTTGGGATCTTCGTGTGGATGCTCGGGCTCGCGCTCGGGGGCGTCGCGGTGTTCCAGGGCGGCTCGGGCCTGTCCAAAGGACTCGGGTGGGTGGGCATCGCCGCGAACGGGCTCGGTCTGCTGTTCTTCGTCGCCGTCGTGGGGCTTAGCTTCGCGGGTGCGTTGTTCGCCCAGCTCGTCGAGCACCTGTAGCCGGGCGCTGGGGAGCAGAGCAGCCTCCATGCTGATTCTCGCGGCCCTCGCCTTCGCCTCGGAGTCCGGGTGTCGGGCGTCGTTTGGGTCGGCAGACTACGACCTCGCCGACCTGGAGTGCCGGGACTGCGCCGATCGGTGGTGCAGGGGTCGGCTCGCGTGGCTCGCCGCCCGGCGCGACCCCGCGGGGGGATGGGCCGGGGCCGAGGCGCTCGAGCGGGCCCGCCGTGCGCCCGATCCCCAGGTCGTGAGCGAGCTCGCCGGCGATCCGGCGGTCTCCGAGGTCGTTCGCGCCGACGCGGCCTGCGCGGTGGCCCGCAACCTCCGGGATCCCGCTGCGGCCTGGGCGTTGCTCGCGCCCTGGGTCGCGGTTCGGGATCGAATGCCCGAAGAGGTGCGTCGCCCGTTGATCGAGCTTGGGGCCCGCGCGCTCCTGGCCCTCGGTCGGGACGCGGAGGCCCGCGCGCTCGCGCCGCGGTCGGTGCGTCCGGTCGCCCAGGCGCGGCGGGAGGCCCAAGGTGCGGTCGTCGGCGGGACGGTGGCCGCGGTTTTTGCGGTGGCGATCGCCCCGCGGGCGCTTCGACACCGCCGTCTCGGGCACGGCGGGTGGATCCTGACCCTCATCGGGTTGGTGGCCGCCGCGCTCGCGGAGGGCTATGCGCGCGGCGCCGGGTGGCGGATCGCGGCGGTCACCGCCGCGTTGGTGCCGTTTCACCTCCTGTGTGCCGCCGCCGCCGAGGCGCCGGGGCCGGCGTTCCGGGTGGGGGCCCTGATCTCGACCCTCGCGTTGGCCTACTCCGTGGCCTGGGCGGTGGGAGGGCTGCCGTGGTGATCCGCAGCGTTCGACCCGGACACGCGCCGAATTGCTCGAGCGCCGGGAGCGTGGTGGGGTTGGCGTTGGTGTCCGTGGTGGTCGCCAGCGCCCTCCTCAACACCTGGGCCGAGCGATTCGGTCGATTCACCCGAGACGGATCCCCCGCCCCGCCCAAGCTGCGGCGCGACCGCGAGGGGAGCGTCGCCCGGTGGCCCGACCCGCCGGCCCTGCTCGGCCTCGACGCCGCGGCGACCGCCGCTGCGCTCGCGATGGGGGCCGAGGTCGTCGGAACTGGGGTTTCCGCCCCGAACGAGGTGCACGTCGCGGTCACCGCGCAGTGCCCGGTGCGCTGTGACGGCTGCTACCTCGACGCCGGCCCCGATCGCGCCCACGCGGATCTCGAGGCGCTGGAGGCGGATCTCGTCCGGCTGGCCGCGATGGGGGTGTTCGAAGTGGCGCTGGGCGGCGGCGAGGCCCCGGAGCGCGCCGACCGGGTCGCGGCCGTGGCCCGGTCGCTGGGGCTGACCCCCAACCTCACGACCTCGGGCTTCGGGGTGACCGCCGCGCGCGCGGCTCGGATGGCTGCGCTGTATGGGCAGGTGAACGTCTCGCTCGACGGCCTGGACGGCTACGTGGCGACCCGAGGATGGGACGGAAGAAAGTTAGCGGTAACCGCAATCGATCGGCTGGTCGCGGCCGGGGTTCGCGTGGGGGTGAACACCGTGCTGGGCCGGGCGGTCCTCCCCGAGCTCGAGGGCTTCGCCGGTGTGCTGGCCGAGCATGGTGTGCGCGAGTGGCAGTGGCTGCGCTACAAGCCGGCGGGTCGGGCCACGGAGGACTACCTGCGGCGGCGGGCCGAGCCCGCGGATCTGGATCGCCTGTGGCCCCGACTGTTGGCGATCGAGGCCGCCACGGGGCTCACGATGCGGATCGACTGCGCCATGGTGCCGTTCCTCGCCCCACACCTGTCCGACCCGAGCGTCCTCGCCCGGTTTGGCGTCGTCGGCTGCACCGGCGGGGAGACGCTGCTCGCGCGTACGGCGACTGGGGCCTGGGCCCCCTGCTCCTTTGCCGGCGCCGGCGCCCCTGGGGAACCGGCCGCGATCTGGGCCGACGACCCGATGCTCGAGGCGTGGCGCGGTCGGGCGGCTCGCCCCCCGGAGCCGTGCGCGTCGTGTCCGGTCCAGTCGGTGTGCCGTGGGGGATGCCGGATCGTCGCCGGCCACCTCACCGGCGACCCCCTCGCCCCCGACCCCGAGTGTCCCCGGGTGCGGGGATGACCGACCGATCGGTCGCGGCGGCCTACGCGGCTGCGCTGGTGTTTGTCGCGTCCTATGCCGTGCAGCGCGGGGTCGGCTGGTGGCTCGCGGTCGACGCTGGGGTGATGGCCTCGACCCACACCGCGTTCTATTGGCGCTGCGCGCTTGCGGCGCTGCACGGCGGGATCGCGGCGTTGCTGGTGGGGTTCGGCGCCCGCGATCCGAGCGCCCTGGTGCGGGCCCGCTGGGCGGTGTGGGCGGTGGTACTTCCGGCGATCGGCTCCCTGGCGGTGTTTCAGTGACCTACGGGCTTTGGGAGCGGATCCACGGGCACCTCGCGCTAATCGCGCTGATCCTGGTCCTCCATCCGGTGGTGACCCTGCCGGCGGATCGGGTCTGGACACGGCGAACCGCCATTTTGGCGGCGCTGGCCCTGGGCGTGCCGTTCGCGCTCGGCGGGTGGATTTACCCGGAGTACGGCGCCGAGGTGAAGCCTGGCCTGCACCCGTTCCTTCGGGCCGGGTTCGAGGTGAAGGAGCACCTGGCTGCCCTTGCCATGGCGGCGGTGGGGAGCGGTGCGGTGGCGGCGCAGGGCGGCGACGATGCGAGAAAGCTGGCGCGACACCTCTTGTTTGCGGGCTGGTGTTGCGGGTTCATCGCGGGATTGCTTGGGCTGTGGGTCGCCGGGCGGCCCTGACCCGGCCGCCGATGGGACCGACCGACCGTTCGTGTGGCGTCGTTGATGCGGCGTTCGTCTCGTCCGGCGGATGCGGTCGTGGCTCCGCTAGAACGGCAACAGGAAGCCGTTGCCGATCGGAAACACCCCGTCCTGCAGACCGAGCGAGGAGTCGAGCGGTACGGCGCCGAGATCTGCCTCTGGACAGGCAGTGAAGGGGACCCCGTTAACGTAGCTGAGCTCGTACGCCGCCACGCCGTCGTAGCTCAGGTACACGGTCCAGGTCTCGTCGGTCAGCGGATAGCCGCCGCCATAGGCTTGGAATACTGCCTCGAAACCGTCTTTCGGACCCAGGCCGAACCAGAAATTGAACGTCATCAACTCACGGATGTCGTCGGTCCCCCAGATCGCCGGGTCGAGGGCGTTGCAGTCCGTCACCCCGCCGCTGGGGAGCACCTCCCACATGGCATACGGGGCGACTGGAGCATAAACCGGCACGAACACGCTCGCATCGACAGGCTGTGCCGAGGAGAGATCGAATTCGACGGTGCAAAGCAGACTGAGGCCGACGTCGAAGATCCCGTAGCGCAGCACCGCGGAGGTGTCGGCGTTCCCGTCGTTGTAATCGTGGGTATCCGGACCGGTGAGGCCGAAGTCGAATACCGTCACGTAATACGCAGGGTCGATGGTCGGATTCGGCGGAACGTAGTTGGGGTCCTCCCGTGGAACTTCGGGGACGGTGCAGGTCAGGCCGGTGGCGAGGGCGTCGAACTCGAAAAATCGGTACCACTCCCCTCCGACGAGGTCGTCGGGAAGGGGACTGCCGAGGTCGGGGAGCAGGCCTGCGGTGGCGTCGACCTCGGCACAATCGGCGGGAAAGCCAGCACTGTACCCGATCTCGGTGGCAGCCACCCGGTCCGCGGTGACGTAGAACCCCTCCAGGTAGGGGGCATAGTCGAGCGCCCAATCGTACCCGGCGTCGGTGACGTCGGCTTCCAACTCAGCTTCGAGCTCCACCATCTCCCCGAAGCCAAAGCCCCACGGGATCGCCTCGAGGATGTCGCGCACGTCGGTCGTGCCCCACAAGACCGGATCGAGGCCGTCGCAATCACTGGCTCCGTTGATAAAGTCAGCGTCAAACGCGGTGAAGATGGTTTGTCCCGAGGCCGTGGCCCACGCCGCCGCAGCCGGGGTGAGGATCTCGGCATCGTAGGTGACCGTGCAGAGGGGGTCCTCCGAGATATTCCACAGGTCGAAGGTCACCGTGGCCGGGACGTCCTCAAAGAGGCCGTCGGCGTCCGGATCGAACTGGTAATCCCGGAGCGCCATCCCGTCCCAGACCCCGGACAGGGTGATCAGGACGAAGCTCGGTGCGAGCGCTCCAGCTGGGGGTGCCGCCCCGCCCGCGACCGGCAGGGCCGGGTACACGCACGCCATCACGTCGTCGGTCGGGTCGAGTGGGTTGGTCCCGCCCGCGACCTCTTCGCCGTCCAGCAGGCCGCCGCCATCGGTATCCGAGGCGAGTGGATCGGTGCCTTCGTCGACCTCGTCGCCGTCGTTGAGCCCGTCCGCGTCGGTGTCCGGATCGAGTGGATCGGTCCCGAGGCCAGCCTCCTCAGCGCCATTGAGGCCATCGCCGTCGGCGTCCATCGGCGTGCCGGTGTCGGTATCGGTGTCGGTATCGGTGTCGGTGTCGGTGTCGGTGTCGGTGTCGGTGTCGGTGTCGGTGTCGGTGTCGGTGTCGGTGTCCGTATCGGTGTCCGATTCGCCTTCGTCGGGCGCCTTGTCCTCAGCACCATCACATCCAGTGAGCCCGACCCAAATCAGCAACGGAATCCACTTCACGGGGTGCCTCCAGGCGCGCTAAGTACACCCTGGCCGAGTTGACGATCGCATCGCCAACAGCCGCGTCCCGGG
>CANLGQ010000073.1 GCA_947490265.1 Pseudomonadota bacterium
AGCAGGGCCAGCCGCGACCGCGGGTTCTCGGTGTCCTCCATCCGACGGGCGAGCCACCAGTCCCACGCCGAGCCCGCGGCCAACAGGAGCCCAAACGCTGGCTGCCACGCCATGTAGAAGACGTAGGACGCGATGAGGAGGTGGACCCACCGGACGCGTGGCGGGAGCGCGAAAAAAATCAGCGCGACGATCGGAAAGAAGAGGGCGAACTCGAAGCTGTTGAAAAGCACCCTGGGTCAGCCTCTCCCTGCGTGGGCGCTATCGGAAGCCCGCCGAAAAATCCGTCAGGATGCCCGCTTTCTCTCGATCGTCTCCTTTTCCTTCTCGGGCGCCTTCACTTCCTCGGCGTGATCGGGAAGGCGAGGCGCTTCGCCGCCGACGTCGGTGGGGTCGTCCTTCTGCCCATCCTTGAACCCCTTGACGGCCTTGCCGAGTTGCTGAAACACATCGGGCAGGCGGCCGGCACCGAAGAGGATGAGCACCAGCACGACGATGAGGCCCAGCTCCATCGGTCCGAGACGCATGGGATCTCCGCTTGGCCCGACCCGGGCGCTGAAGCCCTTTTAGCCCGCGAGGAGCCGAAGCGCCAACCTCGGCGTTTGTCGCCGGCTACGGGCGCCAGATCCCGTGCTCGGTGATCCAGGCGGTCACCATCCCGGCGGGCGTGACGTCGAAAGCCGGGTTCCACACGGGCACGTCCGCTGCCCACACCTGTTCCCGGTGCCCCCTCACTTCCGCGGCGGATCGCTCCTCGATCGGGATCTCCGCGCCGGTGGCACAGTCGGGGTCGAAGGTGCTCGTCGGCGCGGCGACGTAAAAAGGCACCCGCCAATGCTGCGCCAGAACGGCCAGCCCGAGCGTCCCCACCTTGTTCGCCGTATCGCCGTTCGCAGCAATGCGATCTGCGCCAACCACCACCGCGTGCACCCGACCGGCCGCCAGCAGGCTCGCCGCCGCGACGTCCGCGATCAAGGTGACTGGGATCCCCTCGTTCGCCAACTCCCATGCCGTCAGGCGCGCCCCCTGGAGCCAGGGCCTGGTTTCGTCGGCGTAGACCCTGGAGAGTCGCCCGCGCGCCCATGCGCTCCGCACCACGCCGAGCGCGGTCCCCCATCCCCCCGTTGCGAGCGCCCCGGCATTGCAGTGGGTGAGCACCACGGCACCCTCGGGCAACAGTTCCGCGCCGTGGGCGCCCATTGCCACGTTGCCCGCGAGGTCGGCCAGGTGGATCGCCCGCGCCTCGGCCTCCCACTGCGTGGTCGGGACCGCGCGCAGGCGATCGAGCGCCCAACGCAGGTTCACCGCCGTTGGACGTGAGGCCAGCAACGCCGCACGAGCGCGATCCAGATCGCCGCCTCGGCGCACCTCCAAGGCCAAGCCATACGCGGCGGCGATCCCGATGGCCGGAGCACCCCGCACCACCATGTCGGCGATCGCGCGCGCCACTTCCTCCGCCGACTGACACCGAACGGAGTGCACCTCGCCTGGAAGCCGACGCTGATCCAACAGCCACAGGCCGTCGGAACCGAAACGCAGATGCGCTGAGGCCTCTTCGAGGCTCAACGTCGTCATCCGAGGTATCGAGAGCCTCCTCTGCCTGAGCCCACCGCTAGAGATGGAGGAGACGCAAGAGCTGTGCCAAGTGAGGTACCGGCAGAGGAGGCAATCTCGATCGCGACCACGGAGTGATCCTGTCCATAGTGTAGATGCGGATCGGTGGAACGTCAAGCAGGCCCTCGGCCGGCCTTCGATTCCGAGACAGACTTTGACCAATTTGTGACGCCGTCGGCGGGACATCGGGCGACAAAGCCGGTAGGACGGTTCTTCTCTGCGGAGGTCCTTTGAGCCTCACCCTGCCGAGCGTGTGTCCGCTCGACTGCCCGGATCGATGCTCGCTCGACGTGACGGTCGCCGGATCCAAGGTGATCCGCATCGATGGATCCCGTCGTTTTCCCTTCACCGACGGACTGATCTGCGGCAAGGTGCGGAAGTTCGGAGAACGAGCTCACGGGAAACACCGCGTTCAACAGCCGATGATCCTCGATGGGCCAAAGGGATCCGGCCGCTTTCGACCCGCGAGCTGGGACGAGGCTCTGGATCGGATCGCGAGACAATTTCGCGCGATCCTTGATTCTGACGGTTCAAGTGCCATCCTGCCGGTGAGCTACGGCGGATCCAACGGCTGGTTGACCGACGGTGGGCTCGACGAGCGCTTCTGGGCGCGGCTCGGGGCCGCGGGCCTTCTGCGTACCTTGTGCGCCACGAATGCGAGGGCGGGCACCACAGCCGTCTATGGGGCCCTGCCGTCGGCAGATCTGTCGGACGTCGAGTTGGCCGGCGGGGTCGTGCTGTGGGGAAACAACCCTTCCGCAAGCGGGATCCACCTCGTGCCGTGGATCCGAGCCTTGCTCGCGCGGGGCGGGAAGCTGCTGGTCGTGGACCCGCGGCGGACCCCCCTGGCCTCGCTCGCAACGCTGCACCTGCGCCCCCTGCCCGGGACCGACGTCGCCCTCGCCCTCTCGATGGCCCACGTGGCCTTCCGAGATGGCCTCGCTGATCGCGGTTTCCTAGCCGCACATGCCGAGGATACCGAGGCGTTCGAGGCGGCGATCGAGACCTGGTCGCCGGAGCGTGCCGGCGCGCTGTGCGGCGTACCGCCGGGCCAGATCGAGGCTGCCGCCCACCTCTATGCCTCGACCCGCCCGATGATGCTGCGGCCGGGCTGGGGCCTCGAGCGCACCCGGAACGGGTCGGATGCCGTCCGGGCGGTGGTGAGCTTGCCGGCGATCTTCGGTCAGTTCGGTGTCCGGGGCGGTGGTTGGTGCTTCTCGACCTCCTCGGGCTACCGCATCGACGCGCAGAAGTGGCAGAAGGTCCCCAACGCGCCGCCCGCCGGCCGCCGCGCCAATCTGTCCACCCTCGGCGCCGAGTTGGAGCGAGCCGACCCACCCTACCGGGCGGTCTACGTCTACAACTGCAACCCCGCCGCGACGGTTCCCGACCAGGCGGCGGTGGTCCGGGGCCTGTCGGCCTCCGACCGATTCGTCGTCGTCCACGACCAGGTCTGGACCGACACGTGTGACCTCGCCGACATCGTGCTTCCGGCCACGACGTTTCTCGAGCACCACGAGCTCGTCCGATCCTATTCGCACTACGCGATCCACTACGCGGCCCCGGTCATCCCGCCGGTCGGGCTGGCCCGGAGCAACCACGCCGTGTTCCGCGGCCTCGCCGACCGGCTCGGCTTCGGCGACGAACCCTCCTTCGCGGTGACCGAGATCGAGCTGGCCGCCCAGATCGCGGGCACGCTCCCTATCCCGGATGCCTGGGAACAACTCCAGGAGAAGCGGCTGATCGAGCTGGCCCACCCGGTCCAATACGGGCCGGCCGGCCCGTCGGCGCCCATCACCCTGGTAGGAGAGCGCGGGCTCCCCCGCTACCGGCCGCCTCCGTCCAACGCCGACCTCCCGCTCATCCTGCTGTCGCCGGCAACCGCCAGGGCGATCTCCTCCACCGGATACGAGACGTTCGCGGCCGGCTCGGCGACCCTCGACATCTCCCCGGAGGACGCGGCGCCTCGGGGCATCGTGGACGGAGCGCCGGTTCGGGTCTTCTCGCCGCTCGGTGAGGTTCACGCGCGCGCAGCGATCACCGCGATCGTGCGGCCCGGCGTGGTGTCCCTGCCGAAGGGATTGTGGCGCTCCGCCACGCCCAACGGCTGGACAAGCAACCGGTTGATTCCGGCGCATGTCGACGAGCATGGCGCGGGGGCTTGTTACAACGACGCCCGCGTGGAGGTCGCGCTCCGGTGAACTGCGATCGGTGTAAGAAGCCCGAGGCGGTGTGTGTCTGCGACCGGGCGATCGCGCAGGCAGTTCGCACCCAAATCGCGATCCTGCAGCACCCACAGGAGCAGGACGTGATCCTCGGGACCGTCCCCCTGCTCGAAACAACGGTGGGCGCCGTGCGAAAAATCGGACTTTCTTGGCCGAATCTCGCGGCGGTCGTAGGGGACAGCCCGGGGCGGTGGGCGGTGGCCTGGCCGCTCTCGCTTCCCCACCAACCGGCGCCGGGTCGAACCGGCGTCACGGCGGTCGATCGTCGCGGGGAGCCGGTCGCGCTTGGGTACGCCGGCGTCCTCCTCCTCGATGGAACCTGGAGTCAGGCCAAGACGCTGTGGTGGCGAAATCCCTGGCTCGTCCGGCTGGATCGGATCCTCGTCCACCCCCGCGAGCCTTCGATTTATGGCAAAGTTCGCCGAGAACCCAGACGCGAGATGGTGTCCACGCTGGAGACTGCGGCGGAAATCCTGACCGCCAACGGCGAGGATCCGGCCATCGCCGCACACCTGCGCTCTCTGATGCGAACCCTCGTGCAACGCGCGCGCGACAACCGAACAGCCTAAGGACGAACGGATGCGGATCGAACAAACCGAACTCCGGAGCCAGGACGGGACCCGGCTATACGCCGAGACCCGCTGGCCGGATCTCCCCCCCAAGGCCGACGTCGCGATCGTCCACGGCTATGGCGACCATATCGGGAGATACGCGGCGTTCTCAGACCATCTCACGTCGATTGGGTGGGTGGCCCACGGCTTCGACTACCGCGGGCATGGTCGGTCCGACGGGCGCCGTGGCTACTGCACGCAGTTCAGCGAGTTCCACGACGATCTCTCGGCCTTCCTCGAGGCGGTTCGATCGAAGGCCGCGGGTCGCTCCACCTTCCTCTTCGCGCACAGTCACGGAGGGCTGGTCACGACGACGTATGCCGAGCAGCACGGGCTACCTGGAATTGCCGGGGTCGTGCTGTCCGCACCCTGGCTCGACCTGGGTACCCCTCCCCCGCGGCCGAAGCTCTTCGCCGCCAAGATCATGAGCAAGGTCCTCCCGACGCTGCCGTTCCCGACCGGGATCGGCGTGGATCAGCTCTCCCGCGACACCGGCTGGCAAGAGGCGACGCGAATGGACCCCCTGTACGGGAGAAATGCACCGCCAGGGTGGTTCTTTCGCGCTCGCGCCGCCCAGGGGCAGGCGATGGCGGAGGCGGCCAGGTTCGGGGTGCCGCTCGTCGTGCACCATGGCACGGCCGATACCATCGCGTCGTTCGAGCAAGCACAACGCTTCGTGGCGGCCGCCGGGAGCACCGACAAGGCGTTCGTCGCCCACGAGGGCTACCTACACGAGCTCCTTCAGGACCGCGGGGGAGACGCCGTGCGCGATCAGGTCGTGGCCTGGATGTCGGCGCGCGCTACGGACACGCCAAACCCGAGCGCATGATCAAGGCGGCGACATCGCGCTGGATGTCGACGTCGGTCGAGGCATTGGCCACGCACAGGTACGGCTGCGCGGCGGCAACTTGCCCCTGCTTCAGCAGCACGTACCCAAGACCGTAATTCGCGTCGTCAAACTTTGGCTTTTTCGCGATCGCCTCGCGAAAGAGGGCCTCGGCCTCCGCAGGCTCCGACTCGACCAGATCCCAGCCTCGCTTGGCCATCTGCCTCGGGGTGGGGGCGGCCGGCTCGACCGCGGGGGCGGGCGCCGGCTGAGGCGGAGGGACCGGAGGCGGCTCCGGCGCGGCCACCGGCTCGGGCGCGGGCTCGGGCGCGGGCTCGGGCGCGGGCTCGGGCAGCCGCTCCGGGGCAACCACCACGGGCGCTGGTTCGGGCGCCGGCCGCATCACCTCCGGCTGGATCACCTGGCCAAGGGAGGGCGGCGCGGGTGGAGCCGGTGGATCCTCCTCCGACAGGAACACCCCTCCGAGCGCCAGCCCTGCGATCATGACGATCGTGAAGCCGGTCAGAGCGAGCAGCGCGTTCCGCGTTTTCGACGGCCCCTCGCGGCGCGGAAGCGCAGGTTCGCCTGTCGGGACGCTGCTGAAGTGCAGCCCCGCTTCGGGGAGATTCACTTCGGGGAAGGGATCGTTCGAGCCCGACGGGGAGCCGGATTGCCCGCGGTTTCGACCGACGGCCGGCGGCAGCGTGCGCTGCCACCCGGAGCTCAACTGGGACTCCAGCGGAAGGAGCGCCGGGTCGACGTCGCCGGATCCCATCGGGCGCGCGTCGGCGGTCGCGTCGCCGACCGATTGCGCCGGAGCCGGAGCCTGCGGCGCCGCCACCTCGGGCCGGCGATCGCCTACCTCGAACGGGTCCGACTGAGCGGCCAAGCCGGGCGGCTGTGTCGAATCGGTCCCCGGCAAGGGAACGGGTTGGGGCCGACCGACCTCAGGCGGGGGCCGCGCGGGAAAGACCGAGGACAGCAACCCGGTGGGCGGAGGAGCGTCGAAGGGATCATCGGCCGGGTCGACCGCCCCACCGAATGCGACCGACGGCCCGCCGGGAGGCACCGAGGACCCCGCGGGGAGCGGCGGCTCAGGCACCGCTCCCACCGGAACCGCCACCAGCTCGAGCCCCACCAAGGGGGCGGGCACGGGGCTCGCCACCGGCCACTCACGCCCCTCGACCCAGCGCTGGAGCGAATCACCGGTCGCTGAGTCGGCGTTGCCGGCGCAGGCACGGGCCACCTCGGCAGCGGTCGGCCGACGCAGCGGATCCACCGCCAGCATCCTGCAAAGCAGGCGTTCGATGGCCTGGGGCACGTCGCCCGGAAGCTGCGCCAGCTGGTCGGCGAGCCACTCCTCGGCCAGCGCCGGGTCGCGCATGTACCGGTACAAGTCGGCGAAGTTCTTTCCGTGGAACGGAGGCCGGCCCACCAGACCCTCGTACAGAACGTTCCCCAGCGAATAGATATCGCCTTCCGGCCGACATTCATCGGTCGCAATCCGCTCCGGGGCCCGGTACAGCCACCGATCAGGCTCTCCGGCCGGCAGTTCGCCATAAAGATTACGCACGAGGCCGAATTCTGTCAACCGAACATCGCCGGCGCGACCGACGTGGACCGTACCCGGGCGGATGTCCTGATGGAAGCGGTGGAGGGGCGCGGCGTCGGAGCCCAGCGCGTTCCAGGCACCATCGAGCGCGTTGGCCACCGCACCGATCACGTCGAGCAGCGCCCGCGAGGGGAGGCGCTGTGCCATCAGAACGCCCAGATCGGCCCCCTCGAACACCTCGGAGAGAACCGCGACTCGGCCCTCCACCTGGACCAGGTCGAGGATCCCGTGCAGCGCGGTCAGCGGAGTCGCATGCAGCGCGCGAACCTCCTGGCGCAAGCGGGCGATCGCACCCGATCCGGGAGTGACCTTCGCGTCGAGCACCAGGGCGTCGACCGGACGAGGCAGCTCGCCCGGCCGGGCCCAGGTCGCGCGGTAGGAGTTCCCGGCCGCACTTCGAGCGTTGCAGGCGAGAAAGTGGAGCAGACTGGGTTGGTTGGGGGGCTGGATGCGATCGTCCATCGTCGGTTCGGCAGCATCATGCCGCGTGCGTACCCAGTTGTCATCTCGGGTTAGACACGCTGCCGGAGGCGGTAGTTTGGCGGAGGACGACGAGCCGTATGCGCGCATCGCAGGTTGGTACGATGCAGAGTTCGCCGCGTCGACCGCGGATGCCGACTGGCACGCTCGAACGCTCCCGCGAGGCAGAACGCTGGTTCTCGGCTGCGGTACGGGCCGGGTCTGTAGAACGCTCGCACGTGATCGTGAGGTCCTCGGCCTGGATCTTTCACCCGCGATGGTGGAAGAAGCGCGCGCGCGCCACCCGGCGCTTCGCGTGCAGGTGGGGGATATGCGCGCCTTCTCCCTCGGAACCTTCGCGGGGATCGTGATCCCGAATGCCGCCTTCTCGTTTCTCGCGACGCGGGCAGACCAGGCTCGGTGCCTCGCCAGTTGCGCGGCGGCGTTGGAACCGGACGGTCTGCTCGTCATCGACGTCCCCATGCCGATGGCAGAGTTGCTCGGCACCCCACGAACGCCCGAGAAACCCGCGTGGCAAGGGGGCGGCGTCCTACGGACCCGAGAGGTGCGACGATACCCGGTGGCCCAAAAGTTGGAACTGGTGGATCGCTACTATGTTCCCGGGCAACCCCCGGTACGCTCCGTGTTGCACCTCCGGCTGATCTGGCCCGCCGAACTCGAGTGGATGGTCGAGGCGGCGGGAATGTATGTCGAACGGCTCGCCGGAGACTATGCGGATCGGCCCCCCGTCGAAGGCTGTCCGCGCCTGATCGCGATCGTCCGAAAATGATCCAGGTGGACGACGCAACGCTCGCGCTCGGCGGCGACATCCTCCTCGAAGGCGGCTCCTGGCACGTTCGACCCGGCGAACGGGTGGGGCTGGTCGGGCGAAATGGCACGGGAAAATCGACGCTGCTCCGCGCGATCGTGGGCGAGGTCGGGCTCGACCGGGGAACGGTGACGCGCCGCCCCGGGGCTCGGCTCGGCTGGCTCCCCCAGCGCGCGGTGAGCGGCTCGACCCGCCCGGTGTGGGACGAGGTCGCATCGTCGATGGACTGGTTTCACCTACTGAAAGCGGAGCTCGACGCCGCCGGGCAAGCGGTGATCGCCGATCAGCCCGGGGCCGCGGAGCGCCTCGCCGACGCCACCGAAATCTTCCGCACTCAGGGGGGCTTTGCGGTGGACGCCGCGATCGGCGAGGTGTTGCACGGCCTCGGGTTCGCGCCAGACCGCTGGCACGCTCCCTGCGACACCTTCTCCGGCGGCTGGCAGATGCGGATTGCGCTGGCGCGTCTTCTGCTTTCGCGGCCCGAAATCGCGCTGCTCGACGAGCCGACCAACCACCTCGATCTCGAAGCGCGAAGCTGGCTCGCGGCGTTTCTGGCCCGGGTCCCCTGGACGGTCGTGGTGGTGAGCCACGACCGGTGGCTCCTCGACCGCGCAGTGACCCGCATCGCCGAGATCCGAAGCGCCCGGCTGCATCACTACGTCGGCAACTTCGCAGCCTTCTTGAAGGAGCGAGAGAGCCGCCGCGCCGATCAGCTCGGAAAGTTTGCGCGACAGCAGGCGGAGATCGCGCGGCTCGAGGGCTTCGTCGAGCGCTTCGGCGCGAAAGCGACCAAAGCGGCGCAGGCGAAGAGCAAGCAGAAGGCGATCGATCGCATCGAACGCGTGGAGGCACCGGAAAACGACGGGGACCTCCCTCGCTTTCGCCTCCCCGCGCCACGGGGATCGGACCGGGTGGCGATCGCGCTGCGCGGGGCGACGGCCGGTTGGACGACCCCGGTGTTCCAGGGGTGCGACCTCGAGCTGGAGCGCGGCATGCGCATCGCCGTCCTCGGCCCGAACGGAGCCGGCAAATCGACTCTGCTCCACGCACTCGCCGGCCGACTCCCCCTCGCCGCCGGCCAGCGCCTCGTGGCCGACGGCCTCCGCATCGGGGTGTTCAGCCAGGATCTCGCCGCCGAGCTCCCGGCAGCCGAGACCGCACTCCAGTGGCTGTCGGCACTCGCGCCGCTGGTGCCCCCACAGCGGATCCGGGCGGTGCTTGGCGCACTCGGCCTTCGCGGCGACGACGCGCTCCGGGAGCTCGGAGGCCTCTCAGGTGGCGAGAAGGCCCGGGTCGCGCTCGCCGCGTTGGCGATTCGACCTCACGAAGCGCTGTTGCTCGACGAGCCCACCAACCACCTGGACGCGGAGTCGGTGGACGCACTGGTCGACGCGCTCGAGGCCTGGGAGGGGGCGCTGGTGCTGGTCACCCACGATCGCTGGCTGGTCGAGCGGCTCGCCACCCACGTCGTGCGCATCGACCCGGGCAGCATCCGCTTCCGCATCGGACTGCGACCCGAGGACTTCGAGCGACCACCGCCCGAGCCCGTCGCCCAGCGAATCGCAGAGCCAGCCACCGATCACGTCGCGCGCCGAAAACGGGAGCGAGACCGGGACCGGCTCGTTCGTCAGATCCAGGCCCTCGAGCAAGAGATCGCCGACGACGAGGCACAGATGGCAAGCCTGCAGGAGCGGATGTACCTCGAGTATGACCGCGCCGCGGCGCTCGCCCAGGAGCGGCGCGCCATCGCCGCCCGCGCAGAGGCCCGCTACGCCACGTGGGAGGCGCTCGACGCCGAACTCACAGAAGGGGATGGCGACCGAGGCAGCGCGCGCGTACGTTGAAGGCATGGTCTTCCTCTTGGCGGTCATCGCTGCCTCGGCGGGTGGAGACCCCGGACCCGCGGGCGAGGCCCCAGCCGGTTCGCCGGCGCCGAGCCCGGTGGCCGTTGGGCTGAGCGGCGCCGGTCGGTCGAGTCGCATGGCGATCGAGCAGACGGTCGAGGAAATCGCTCCGCTGGTGGCGCAGATCGCCGGTCGTCGTTTCACCCAGGTACCCGGCGTGTTGATCGCCGACATCCCGCGCATCGAGCAGGTGCTCTATGAGGAACAGGTTCACTTGCTTCGGAACGCGACCGACCTGGGCACCGAGGCCGCCCGACGCGAGGCGCGGGCAGCGGTGGCGAACACGGGCGGCCTGTTCGTAGGCAAGTACGGCTTCCTAGACCACAATCTCTATATCGTCCCCGGAGCGGTCCGCGCAGCCCTCGCCGAGGAAGGGCTCGACCCCACGCTCGAGTCTGCCGTTCTGGAGCTGGTGATCGCGCACGAGCTCACCCACGCGCTCCAGGATCAGCAAGCCGACCTGGACGAGTCGGTCATCCACCAGTCGGGAAAGGACGCGGTGATGGCGCTCAACTGCCTGATCGAAGGCCACGCGGTCTGGGTTCATGAGCAGGTCGGACGAGCCCGCGGTCACCCCGAGGCCGTCGACGCCGTGGCACGCATCCTCGGGTACGACCTGGGCAGCCCGCATGGCGTCGACCCGGGCCGGTACTACACCTCGTACGTCTATGGCCAGGGCCGAACGTTCGTGGAGCACCACCTCACCCGGGGCGGGCCGGAGGCGGTGTGGACCCTCTTCGTGCATCCACCGCTCTCCAGCTCCATGATTGTCGACCCCGCGACCTATGGGAACGCCCCCGCCACCCTCCCAGAGGAGACGCGACGCGCGCTCCGCCGCGGCCGCGATCGCTTCGTCGGAGACGAGTGGACGCTCGGTGAAGAGGTGGTCGGCGACTTCGACCTGCGCGAGCGACTGATGGAGGCGCGGGCCTCGACCCATCTCGCGGATCGGCTGGTCGGTGCCTGGGCCACCCGGGGCGCGCCCAAGGCCGGTGCCGCAGGCGCTGAGGTCCAACTCCTGCGATTCGACGCCGCCGATGCCGCCTGGAGCTATGTTCAGGCCATGCATGCGAACGCGGGGACGCTGCTCGCCGACGCCATGAGTGAGACCAACGGCGCCATCGAGGGAACGGTCGGCCTGTGGGACGGCGTGCCCAGCTCCGATCTTGCAGCGCGCGAAGTCATCGGTCTGACCTCGATGAACGGGCAACAGCTCAGTACCCATTGGGTTGCGCGCGGGCCGTATGTGGTACAGGTTGTGCTGGTGAACGCACCCCCATCCGAGCGCACGGTGGCGGCGCAGATCAACCGGGTCTTGCGCACAGTGGAGTAGATACACCGTGATTTGGCTGCTGATGACCTCCGCCTTTGCGCTCGACTGCCCGGCCCGCCCCACCGAAGACCTCGACTGCGACGGGATCGACGCGGCGCTGGAGACCGCGGTGGACCTTACGGATCCCCTGTGCGACGCCGCGTATCCCACCGCCGATGCCTACTACGACTTCCCGACCTTTGGGTGCCGCTTCCCTCTGTTTTCCCTCGACGGCGATGCCGACGGGTTCGGGGCGGGAACCTTCACCTACCCCGAGGGCGACCCGACGCCGGACATCACGTTCACGGTCAATTGCGACAACTGCGTCGATGATCCCAACGTCTTGCAAGAAGACGACGACTGCGACGACGTAGGGCAGACCTGCGACAACTGCCTCACCGTGCCGAACGGCGACCAGATCAACTCCGATCCCGATGCTTTCGGCGACGCCTGCGACAATTGCCCGACGACGGACAACCCGGACCAAGCCGACACCGATCTCCTCTGGGAGCTCGACAACTTGGAGGTGCCGGAAGGCGGCGATGCCTGTGATCTCTGCGACGACCGGTTCGACGTCGATGGAGACGAACTCGCCGACAACTGCGACCCCTGCGACGACCGCGACGACGTTCAGTACGACCATGACCGCGATGACATCCCGAACGAGTGCGACGTGTGCCCGGAGCTCGTCGATCCAGAACAGAGGGACATCGACGAAGACACAGTGGGCGACCTCTGCGACAACTGCGAATTCGTGCAGAACACCGACCAAGGCGACAGCGACGACGACCGGATCGGCGACGCGTGTGATTTGTGTCCAGAGGACGCCGGCGAAGACGATGACGATCCGTTCGTGAGCGACCCCGAAGGCGACGGCTTCGGGCGAGCCTGCGACCTCTGCCCGACGGTGTACGATCCAGATCAGCGCGACCGAGACGGGGACGGCTCAGGCGACGCGTGCGACACCTGCCCCGACCTTCAGGCGTCGAGCGACGACACCGATCAGGACAACCTCGGCGACGCCTGCGACAATTGCCCGCTCTCCCACAACCCGAACCAGACCGACGGCGACGGCGACGGCATCGGAGACGTCTGCGACAACTGCAAGAGCGACGCGAACAGCGACCAGTCGGATGTCGACAACGACCTGCTGGGGGATGTGTGCGATCTTTGCCCTGAGGTCGCGGACTTCGATCAACCCGACCGCGACCACGACGGCATCACCGACGCCTGCGAGACGAGAAACGCCATTCGCGGCGGTGGAGGCTGCGACCAGCTCGGCGGTTCGCCGATGTTGGCCGCGCTCGCCCTCGCGGCAGCCGTCCGTCGCCGCCGGTGACCGCGAGCTGCCGGATCCTGACCTGGAAGGAGGGGATGCTGGCAGCGGTCGGCCACGATCTCCGCTTGGAGGTCGACCGGTTCGAACTCTCGGTGGATTCCGAAGCGATCCGCGCGACGTTTGACCTCGCGTCGATCCGCTGTGTGTGCGCCCGGCGCAGCGGGGTCGACGCGCCCGGCGTCCTCAGCGCGGAAGATACGCGACAGATCGAGGAAAACACCCGGAACCTCGTCCTCGAGGTGAAGCGATTCCCGACGGCGGTGTTCGCCAGCACCAGCGTGGACCGCGAAGACCCGGAGGAGTGGGAGATCGCCGGTCAGCTCCAGATCCACGGCGTCACCCGCTCGGTTCGAGCCATCGCCAAGGCAGTGGGCGGCCGACGGATGGCCAAGGTGGTGATCCACCAGCCCGATTTTGGAATCAAGCCTTTTTCGGCATTGCTCGGCACACTTCGGGTCAAGCCCTCCATCGAGGTGGAGATCTCGGTCGACCCCTGATCAGGGCGGAACCCGCTCGGACAGCGTCGCCTCGTCGAGTAGATAGAACGTGCTGGCCTCGTTCCGCACCGTGAGCGTCACCGCATGCCCGACCACGGAGAGGGGCGGATTCAACGCGAAGGTGTGCGTTCCTTCCGCCAGATCGCGGCCGTTCATGCTGAGCTCCAAGACAGCAGCGCCATCCACCGACAAGGTGATCGCGATCTCCGCGGAGCGGTAGTTGATGTAGCGGCCGCCGAGCGTCAGAAACCGCGCGGGCTCGGTGAACGTGGCGAGTTGATCGACCGGAAACGCGCCCGTGAATCGGTCTCGCGGGTAGACCCACGAAGCGCCGTCGCAGCCCCGCTCTGGGTCGAGCACCAACCGATAGGTCCGCCCGTTCCGGCGGGGATCGGTGTCGTCGCGCGGGACGAACCACACCCGGTCGGGGCCGTGACAACTCCGACCGGCCCGCTGGACGCGAACCTCGCGACAGCTTGCGTTCGCCCCAGGGAGGATCGCGCCGTCCTCCTCCACCCGGATTGGTGAGCACCGAGCGCCATAGTTCGTGTCGCCCATCAAACGCTCGTCGGAGAGCAGTCCGAACCGCGGGGTCTCGAAGTAGGCGATCCCCGCCTCGTCCACCAAGAGCTCCTTCGGCTGGCCAGGGATCGGCGGCGGCGGATCCGGATACGTGAGCTGGGCGCGCTCGTCGCGGAAGACCCCGCCGCGTACCTGACCGAGATCGAACAGCCGTGCGCGCGCCCCGTCGGCATCGCGGGCGTCGCCAAGCAGATGCGCCCGACCGGCCCCCCGACCGATCGCGATCGAGCGAACCGCTCCGTCTCCCACCAGCCGCAGCCCCCAGGGCGGTTCGGGTGGCGGAAACGCTTCGTCTACCGTCCACAACACCTCTGCCCCATGGTTCTCCGGCACCGGGGTCAACGCCGGCCGCATCCCGGCCGCGAACCCCTCGACGTCGGGGGCGGGGCTCCCGGGAGCGGCTGCAACCACCACGTGCACGACCAATGGACCGCGGAGAACGTCCCAGCGATCGGCCAGGGTGATGTCGAGGGGCGCATCGCGCGTCAGTCGCAAGCCTGGCATCAACGCCGCCGGCACGCCGCCCGCCGTGACGGCGCTCGGCAGGACCGGGGACCACCCTCCCGCCCGGAGGAGCCCGGTCGCGAGAGCCAGCGTAAATCGCCGTGAACCCTCGGTGTTCATGTGATCTTCGTTCTTGAACATGTCCATCGACATCGGGAGCCCGCGCATGTCGAGATAGGTCCCCCCGGCCCCCTCGATCTGGGCAATCGCTCGCTCCTGCACGCCCGGCAGCACCACGTCGTCGAGCTCCTCCGGGATGAACGGCGACATGGGCGGGCGCGCCCACACGACGCGAGAGCCGTTCTCCACCCCGAGTCGGGTGAGCTCCGCGAGAAACGACGCCTCGGGAGCGGGCAGCATTTCGGGACGATAGTGACGCTCCTCACGGTCAATCGCGAGAATTGGACTTCCGATGCGCTGGATCGCGAGATCCACCTCGTCATCGGCGAGCACCCGGTCGAGGCGCTCGCGGGTCTCCTCGGGGAGCATCGGGAGATCGTCCTCCCCGGTGAACAGGAGGTTGGTCGGCAGATCACGGGCGAGCGAGAAGATGGCGCCTCGTACGACGCCTCGCTGCTCGCGAAACCGGGCCCACTGGAGCGCGAGCCCCGACTCCGCGCGGCCCGTCACCGTGGGGTCGCCGCCTTCCGGGAGGAGATCGCGCAGCGCGAGCCAGCTCGGCTCGGTGAGCGGGGTCGTCAGGAGCATGCTCTGCAGCCCGGAGAGCAACACGACGAGCCGCGGTTGGTGCCCACTCCGGTACACCACGTGCTTCAACAAGGCGAACCAGTGCGGACCCACCGAGTTGGGAATCGCGACGATCATCACCTTCAGCGGCGGGATCCCGAGCTGCGCGGCGAGCACGTCGGAGTCCGCGTCGGTGTTGGCATACGACGGTCCGACGATGAGCACCTCGGGCTCCTGTCGCCGGAGCCGGCGGCCGATCTCCCGAGCGGCGCTGTCCTCGGCGACCTTGTGGTTGATCACCCGGCCAGCGTTCTCCATGGCGAGCCGGCCCTCGGCATCGCGGAAGGTAGCGACCCCAATCAGCGCCGCGGTCAGGGTGACCAGCGCGGAGGCGATCCCCGTTGCGCGCGAGCCGATCATTCCGGAGACCCGCACAACGAAACCCACCTCCCTCCCACACCTAGCTGGCGGGCCGGTTAGGGGCGACCCATGCGCATGGTCTCGGCGATCGCGCTTTTGCTCGGGTGCGGTCATGCGCTGCACCCCGAGGTGCCGGCGCGCTCGCCCGACGGCATCCTGGCCTGGGCGGCCAAGCGCACCGGCCCCGACCCGGTGCAGGCTCGACTCGATCTCCACCTCGTCTCCCCGGCCTTCTCCGGGGGAACCAACGGGATCCTGGTCGCCGACTCGCCCAGCCAGACCCACCTCGCCGTCCTCGGCCTCTTCGGCTCTCCGGTCTTCACGGCCACGATCGACGCGCGGGGCCTCACCGTCGACTTGCCGCCCCAGCGGCGGCGCTTGGTGGCCCCCGATGCCGCCTCGGTGCTGGCTGAGGTAACGGGCGGAGCGCTCGCTCCGGCCGACCTCACCGCGCTCCTCCTCGGAGAGCTCCCCTGGGCCCACCTCGAGCCCATCCGGAAACGCAAGCTGGCCGATGGTTCGGTGTCGGCCACCTGGGAGGCTCGCGCCGGCCTGCTCGTCTCGGTCGTCCTCGACACCGACACCGGGTGCCCTCGCGAACTCTCCGCCACCCTGGCCGATCGAACGGTCTTCGCCGCAGCCTGGGAGCCGTTCGCCCTCGTTACCCTCAACGGGCAGCCGTGGCGGGTGCCCAGCCGCGTAACCCTTCAGTCTGGCGACGCCGAGCTGAGCATCCGCTATCGAGGCTGGAAAATACCAGATCCTGTTCCGCCGGTTTTCGACAACCCGCCACCCGAGGGCGTGGTGGTGGAATCGCTGGCGGAGGTGGGCCCAGGCCTCGGGATCTCGGCGCTGCTCGGCGGAATGTTGTCGGTGCCCTGACTTGCATCGGCCCTCCGCGCACGGCATACTGGACAGAGGGAGCAGCCCATGGCGCGCGTAGTGGTCGAGGAAGCAGCCGAGGCCCCGCCGGGTGAAGACGCGGACTCCGAGCCGACGCGGGCGCGGGCACCGCGCGGATCGCGCGAGGTCGAGATCGAGCGCGAGGTGACGAAGCGCCAGCTCATCCAGTCGATCACGACGGTGCTC
>CANLGQ010000074.1 GCA_947490265.1 Pseudomonadota bacterium
GACCAACCTGAGCTCCGGCCGGTTCGGCCTCGCCCTGGCGGGGGCCGCGACCGCACAGGGCCATCGGGTCACCGTGCTGGCCGGGCCGGGCGTGGTCGTTCCGCCCGACCTTCCGAGCGTGCGCTTCGGGACTACCGCGGAGCTCGACGCCGCCCTCGACGTCCTCCTGGCCGCCGATCCGCCGGACGTGGTGTTCATGGCGGCTGCGGTGTCGGACTACCGACCGGTTCCGACGGCGGGGAAGATCCGCTCCGATGCGGAGGAACTTGTCGTTCGAATGGTGCGGACCCCGAAGATCCTGCCCACCCTGCGCGCCCGGTGTCGGCCGGGAGCCACCCTCGTTGGGTTCAAGCTCCTGTCCGGGAGCTCCCCAGCCGAGCTGACCTCGGCGGCGCTCGCACAATGTGGTCCGGCACAGCTCGACTTTGTCGTGGCCAACGAGCTCACTGAGCTCCGCGGCGACGCCCATCCGGTGCGGCTCGTGTGGCCCGACGGGACGACCCAGCGCATCGACGGGGACAGGAATGCGGTCGCCGCCCGCCTGGTCGCCGAGATCTGTCCGGCCGTTCGCCGCGCGGCCTCCCTCGCGCTGATCGATCTGGGCCTGGATCGGGTGGTCGGAGCTCCGCGACCTGAGCCCGATGGCCGACGGGATGGCGGCCGGCATCGCGGCGCTGCACGCGTGGCTCCGCCGATGAGGACCGCGGCCTGGACGCGCCGCCTGGCCGCGATTGCCGACGCCGATCGCACGCGCCGGACGGTTCCCATCGAGCCGGTGGGGCCCACGCTGGGCCGGCTCGAGGGCCGGGTGGTCGTGATGGCCTGTAGCAACGACTATCTGGGACTTTCCTGGGATCCGGTGGTGCGGGAGGCCGCGCGCGGCGGCGGTGCGGGGGGAAGTCGTCTGATCGGCGGCACCCGGCCCGCGCACGAGCGCCTCGAAGCGGTTCTGGGTGAGAAATTCGGCGGCTCCTGTCTGCTGTTTCCGAGCGCCTGGCACGCGAATCTGGCGGTGTGTGCCACCCTGACGGAGCCGGGCGATGTCGTCGCGTCGGATGCCCTCAATCACGCCTCGATCATCGACGGATTGCGGCTCGGGCCGGCGCGCCGGGTGGTGGTCGCGCACGGGCGGATGGACGAGGTCCCTGCGGAAGCCAGAATGGCGGTGTTCGAAGGGCTTTTTTCGATGGACGGTGACACGGTCGACCTGTCGGCCTGCCCGGCCGATCCGTGGCTGGTGGTCGACGAGGCCCACGCGGTGGGGGCGCTCGGGCCCGAGGGTCGCGGTGTGGCGGCGGCGCGGGGGATCCGGCCCGATGTGCTCGTGGGGGCGCTCGGCAAGGCCTACGGGGCGGCCGGCGGCTTCGTCGTCGGCGCGCCGGAGTTGCGCGAGCTCCTCGTCAACGCGGCCAGAAGCTTTATCTTCACGACGGCTCCGCCGGAGCCGGTGGTGGCGATGGCGCTCGCCGGGGTCGCCCGCGCAAGCGACGAGCTTCGGCAACAGCTTGCCGACAACGCCCGGATCCTACGGAAGTCGCTCGGCCAGCTCGGATGGGCGCCGCTCGGTTCGGCTCACATCCTGCCCGTGGTGGTCGGCCCCGGGGTGATGGACCTCGCTGCGCAACTCCTCGCGCGGGGAGTCTATGCGCCGGGGATCCGCTTTCCGACGGTACCGGTCGGCCAGGAGCGCATCCGGTTGACCGTCTCGGCCGCCCACACCCGCGCGCAGCTCGATCAAATCGCCGACGCGTTCGGAAGGAGTCCCGGATGACCGACCTCGTCGCCCTGGATCGGGCCCACCTGTGGCACCCGTTCACCCAGCAGCAGGAATGGGCTGGACTGCCGCCGCTCATCATCGCCTCTGCACAGGGTTGCACCCTCGTCGACATCGACGGCAACGCGTACCTCGACGCAGTGTCGTCGCTCTGGTGCAACGTACACGGTCACCGACACCCGGCGATCGACGCCGCGGTTCGAGACCAGCTCGGCCGGCTGGCGCACTCGACGCTGCTCGGGCTCTCTCACCCGCCGGCGATCCACCTTGCGGCGGCCCTGGCAGCGGCCGCGCCCCCGGGCCTCGACCGGGTGTTCTACTCGGACAGCGGCTCCACCGCGGTCGAGATCGCGCTCAAGATGGCGTTTCAGTACCATCGTCAGGGCAGCGAGCCGGGTCGCACCCGCTTCGCCACGCTGGCGGGGGGTTACCACGGCGACACCCTGGGGGCGGTCTCGGTCGGGGGCATCGAGCTATTCCACGAGATCTTCCGCCCGCTGCTGTTTCCGGCGCTCGCCTTGCCGGCGCCGGTCGAGCCGGGGGGTGCCGAGGAGGCCGCGTGCCTCGAACGGGCGTTGGCCCTGCTGGATGCCGAGGGTGGGTCGCTGGCGGCGCTGATCGTCGAGCCGCTCGTCCAGGGCGCGGCGGGGATGAAGATGCACAGCCCTGGCTTCGTGCGGGCACTGGCCGATCGGGCGCGGTCCCTCGGCGCGCTGGTCATCGCCGACGAGGTCGCGGTCGGCTTCGGGCGGCTGGGGACGCTGTTCGCGGTGGAACAGTGCGGCTTTACCCCAGACTTTCTGTGTCTCGCCAAGGGGATCAGCGGGGGGTATCTGCCGCTCGCCGCCACCCTCACCACCGACGGGGTGTATTCGCGCTTTCTGGCCGAACCCGCGGCGGCTCGGCAGTTCTTTCACGGCCACACCTACACCGGCAACCCGCTGGCCTGCGCGGCCGGGCTCGCCTCCCTGGGGCTCTTCGAGACCGAGGGCACCCTGTCGCACGTCGCGGACCTCGCCGATCGGTTCGCCGCCGGTTTCCGGGAGATCCGGTCGCTCAGGGGCGTTCAAGCGATCCGACATCGCGGGGTCATGGCCGGGATCGACCTCGCGCCGGGCGAGCGCGCGGCCCACCGGGTCTGCTTCGCGGCTCGAAAGCTAGGCATCTTCCTTCGTCCGCTGGGGGACACCCTGGTGCTGAACCCGCCGCTGTCGTTGTCGTTGGTCGAGGCGGACCGGCTCGTCCTGGGGATCGCGCGGCTCGTCCGCGACGAGCTATAGCCCGGGTATGTGGTGGTGGATCGCATGCGCTGCGCCGGACTCGGTCGATGCATCGCGCACCGTCCGGGTCGGCCCGGAGGGCGGCGTTGTCGAAGTCGGCGACTTCTCGCTGCGCCTCCCCGCGGGCGCGCTGACTGCGGCCATCGACCTCACCGTGACCCCGGTGGCCGACGGGTGGGAAGTCGATCCGTCCGGATTGTCGCTCGGGGCGGTTGCCTGGGCCTCCCTACCGGATCCCGAGCCGAATCGCCGGGTATTCACCGAGACCGCCGCCGGGCTGTTCCCGATTCGGACGTTCCCGTCCGAAGCGGGGGTGGACGTGCCCATACCCCAGCTCGGACCCGTGCTCCTGGAGCCCCTCGAGACGGTGGCGTCGCGACCAGAAGTCATCGGCCTCGAACCGATATTTACGGCCGACGCCGAGAGTTGGACGATCGACGCCACGGTGTCGCTGCGCCACGCGTTCGGGGCGGTGCGTGTCGCGTCGGTCCGGGTCGTGCTTCCCACGGGCGAGCCGACCGAGCTGCTGAACCGGGTTTACCCGATGTACGACGCCTGCTTCCAGACCGACGCATGGTCGCTGGAGTGCTACCCGCACCTGACGGGCGAGATGCCGCTCCCTCCGTGGACCCTCCTCGCGGTGATCGACGACGACGGCGACCCGGCTGATCTCGAGGTCGTGGACCTGGTCAACGCCACGTCTCCAACTCCTTGATCCGCTCCTCGAGGTCGGCGAGCGAGGCGCGGATCCGCTCGAGTTCGGCGAGGTCCTCGGCGGTCTTCGGTTCGACCTTCGCGCGCCCGGCGATCGCGGCGATCGCCTCGTGGGCCGCCCCCGCCAGATCGGGCCGCGCCAGGCTTTGGTGGGCCGCGAACCCGCGCAGCGCCGCGACGTCGAGATCCGACCCGACCCGGCCCAGCAGGGCGACGGCCAGGCCGCCATCGAGGCGGTCGGGGTCGTCGAGCATCGCGGTGAGGCGGCGAGAGAGCTCTTTGGTCTCGGCCTCCTCCCGCTCGGCCAGGTCGGCGGCCCCGCGGGCAGCCGCGTAGCGGGCGTCCCGGGTCTCGCGCGCGTCGATGTGGGCCACGAGCGCGTCGAGGTCACGAGCGACGCCGATTCGGCCGAGAACGCCGAGTGCGGTGGCATGGGGGCTCCCCCGCGTGGAACGCCCGCCGGCCTGACGTCGCGCTTCGGCGAGCGCGAGCGCCGGATCGAGCTTTTCCAGGGTCCGGAGTGCGCGTTCACGGACCTCCCGGCTCTCGTCGCGGAGGGCGGCTCTGGCTGCCTGGGCCCGGTCGGGGTTCGACGGGACCTGCCCCAAGGCATCGACCGCCGCGCCGCGGACCCGCGGATCCGGATCGCCCAGCGTGGCCAACAGCCCCTCCACCTCTCCCAGCTCGCCGAGCGCACCCAGGGCCGCGATCCGAATCGCGGGGGGCTCTCCACCGCTGTTGGCGAGCGCGTCGAGGGCCTTCACCGCCTCGGGAGTGGCCTTGCCGCCCTTCAGGGCCTCGATCGCGGTCAGCCGGGCCAGGGGGGTGGGCGACCCGAGCTGGGCAACCCAGGCTGCTGGAGGTTGCTCCACCTTCCAGGTGGCCAGGATGCCCCGGTCGGGGTCGACGGCCACGTAGGCGGGCGCGCTGTCGAGCGGGACCACGAGGCTGGCTTCCGCGGAAGTCAACCACAGCCTGGCCCGCCGAGGGGGGACGCCGCCGATCTCCACCCACACCGGCGCCGCGACCGCGCCACCGTCACGCTGATTCACCGTTACCCGCAGCGCCCCGTCGCTCCAGGCCCACTCCGCGTCGATTTCGGCAAAGTCGGCAGAATGCACCCACCGATCGAACAGCCAGCCGAGGTGGGCGCCGGTCGCGTCCTCCACCGCGCGCCGAAAATCGTCGGTCTCGACGAGCCCTCCCGCGTTGTCTGCGACATAGGCCTTCATGGCCGCGTCGAAGGCGGGTCGGCCCAGCGCCACCTCGAGGGCATGGAGCACCGCCGCCCCCCGCTGATAGACCTGCGCGTTGCGGCGCTCCGCGACCTTCGACCATCCGCGGGGCGCCATCGGCGCGGACTCGCGATGGCCGTTCGTCATCCAGCCGAGCACCTCGGGCGCGGCCTGCCCGGCGCCCTCGTGATCCTCGTGCCACCGGTTCGAGTAATAGGTTGCAAACCCTTCGTTCAACCAGAGTTCACGCCATCCATAGATGCCGATGAGGTCGCCGAACCACTGGTGGGCGGCCTCGTGGGCGAGCACCGAGTCGACGCCGTGGCGGTCGAGCGTGGGGTCGTCGAGCAGGTAGCCATCGGCGAGAATCGTCGTGGTTGCGTTCTCCATCCCCCCGTAGAGGAAGCGCTGGACGAACACCTGGCGATAGACGGACCACGGGTACGGCGTCCCGAGCAGCCGTCCCAAGAAGTCGAGGATCCCGCCGGTCTGCGCGGTCGTTCGCGCGAGCGTGTCGTCGTCGACCCAGCGAGCGACCACCTGTTCCAGGTCGGGGGTTCCCTCGGTGCTGACCACCCGGTAGTCCCCTGCGGCGAGTGCCACCAAGTAGTTGACAACCGGCGTATCGAGCCAGTATTCCCAGCGAGTGGTCCCGGGTTTCGCGCCCGGAGCCTTCCCGACCAGGACGCCGTTCGCGACCACCGTGAGGTCCTCGGGGACCGTCGCCGCAACCCGGACGGTGAACCGGTCGTTCGGGTAGTCCCAACCGGGGTACCAGTGGCGATTTTCCTCGTCTTCGCCCTGGGTCCACACCTCGCGAACCGCATCGCCCGGCGGGCCGCGGAAGTACATCCCTGCTTTTGGATGCGCGCGGTACCGAACCTCGACTGCGCGCTCGTCCGGGCGGATCGACACCGGGATCACGAGTCGATCGCCGGTGCTTCGCCACCCCTCCACGGCGGCACCATCGACCTTCACCCCGAGGATCTCGAGGTCGACCGCGTGGAGCGTCACCTCGGTCGCCGCTCCGAGTGGCCGCATCCAGTGGGTGGCGCGACCCTCGATCGCCTGCTCGTCGAGGTCGATCGTGAGTTCGAGTTCCAGTGCGGTGAAGTCCCAGGTTCGATCCGGCATCACCTCGCCGGGGAGATCGAACGGCGTCAGGACGACACGCCTGTTTCATCGAGCCAACGGCGACAACTCGCCGCGGCCCGGTCATAGGACTTCGCGACCTCGTCGACCACCGCCTGCTCAATCCGGCCGCCGATCAGCATCACTCGGACCTCGATGTTGCCGTCGATCGCTTGCTCGCAGCCCGTTCCAGCGGGCCGCACGGTCATCGTGCCGGACGCGTCGAGCTTTCCCGGCAGCACTGTCGGGATCACGCGCCAGTGCAGCACGCCCTTCTCCTCGTCCCAGCGATTCTCTTGCTCGTAGATCAGCTTCTTCGTCCCGAGCAGGGTGGCCACCGGGCCGGGCAGCTCTCGGTCGGGGGTCAGGCGCACGCGGCGCACCACCGACGCACCTTCGCGGCGCTCCTCGAGGATCTGCCGTGTAATGGCGGCCTCGCGCTGCATCTGCTGATCGAAAACCGGGTTCCAGTACATCGCCCAGAACTGCTCGGTGGTGCAGTCGAATCGGTGCCGAACAACGAGCTTCACCTGAATCTCCGGGTGGGGGCTGCAGTCTATCACCCGCTGCCGGTAGCGAACGGCGGGTGTGTGCGGTACACTCCGCCAACTTCCTTGGCCGAAAGCCCCACCCCTGAGGTTTCCGATGTGCCGCTCCTCGATGTTGTTCGCATTCCTGGCGTTGTCGGCCTGTGGAAACGATAACCGAATCAGCGAAATCGACCCAGTGCTCGCGGCCTCGCCCCAGTTGCTCGACTTCCAGAACGTGGCGGTCGGCAGCTCGGCTGAGCTTGCCTTCCAGCTCGACCACACCGACGGAGGGGCCACCGACGTCCGGAACATCACGGTCACCAACATCGACGGCACCTTCTTCACCTTTGGCGGGGAGAAGACGTTTCTGATGGAGCAGGGCGCCAGCGTCCAGGTGCCGATCGGCTACGCCCCCACCGACGAGGGCTGGCACCGCGCCACCGTGGAGATCGTCTACGAAAGTGAGCCCGGCACGGTGGTGCTCGACGTGCGCGGCCACGGGGTGGTGCCCCAGCTGACGATCAGCCCGCTCGGGCTCGACTTCGGGCCGGTAGAGCCGGGCGGCGAGAAGTCCCTCGACGTCACGGTGTCGAACGAGTCGGGCGTCGCGGTCGACCTGACCGGAGATCGCGTCGGCAACGACGTGTTCACGGTGGATGCGAACTACCCGCTCACCGTGGACAACGGCACGAGCCAGGACATCAAGGTCACCTTCCGGCCGAACACGGGGGTTCCCGTGCTCTCGACGCTGGTGCTCGAGGTCGGATCCGTCGCCTTGCCGACCGTGAGTCTCCGCGGAAACGACTGTGAGAACGGCATCCCGTCGGCCTACGACACCGACGGCGACGGGTTCACCACCTGCGCCGGCGACTGCGACGACTCGGATCCCACGATCAACCCGGGCGCGGTCGAGGTCCCCGACTTCATCAACCAGGACTGCGACAACAAGGTCGATGACGGCACGCCGTATGGCGACGACGACAACGACGGCTTTTGCGACGACCCGTTGGTCTGTGGCGATGGCTCGACGCCGGGGGATTGCGCCGACGGCGACGCCGCGGTGTCCCCGAACGGGGTGGAGGATCTCTCCAACGGGATCGATGACGACTGCGACGGCGTGGTCGACCTCGGCACGAGCGATCTCGACGGCGACGGCTACGCGCCGGCCGGTGGCGACTGCGACGACGGAAACGCCCTTCGAGCGCCGGGTCTGACCGAGGTTGCCGACGGCGTGGACAACGATTGCGACGTGACGATCGACGAGACCACGTCCGCCTACGACGACGACGGCGACGGGTTCTGCGAGATCGCCTGCACCGACGGGAACCCGCCGGGGGACTGCGACGACGCGCGGTTCGACGTGTTCCCGAACGCTGCCGAGCTCCCCGACTTCCGCGATCAGGATTGCGACGGCGGCGTCGATGAGGGCACGGTGAATGCCGACGACGACAGCGACGGATTCACCGAGGTGGGCGGCGACTGCAACGACGCCGACGCCAACGTCAACCCGGCCGCCGGCGGCTGCCCCTAGCCCCGGGCGTCGAAGCGCTCGTGGCGGTCCGAGGCTACTCGAGCGACTTCTTTTTCGGCGCGCCGATGCGAACCCGGCCCTCGGGCGGTCCGCCGCCCCCGAAGAGGTCGTCGAGCTTGCCCTGCTGAGCGACGCGTGGCGCAGGCGGCAGGTTCCCCTCGTCGTTCTCCGAGCTGTTGTTCGCCGGGGCGGCCCGGGATGGCGGGGGCATGGGGCGGCCGTTCGGCGGCTGTGCGGGCGGCGGCTGGGGTCTGGACGGCGGCGGATTCGGGGCCGGCGCCCGCGGGGGCGGTGGGGCCACCGCGCGCGGGGCAGGCGGGGGCTCCTCCAGCTTTTCACCCCGCTTCTGGGCCTCCTCGGCCTCCTTCAGCTCGCCGAGGATCGAGAGCGCCCGGTCGATGTTCATCCCCTTGGGCGGGACCTTCAGGTCCTTCACCGGCCCAGGAGGTGGGGGCCGCGGCGCCGGGGCCTGTTGCTGTTGGGCGGCCTGGTTCCGGGCGTTCCAGGTCCCGGGTTGGGGGCGCGCTGGCGGCGGCATCTTCGGGGGGAGTCGTCGGTCGATGGCTGGCGGGGGCGGCTCGGGTTCCGGGGGCGGCGCCGGCCGCGCCGGTTGGGGAGCGCGCGCGGCCCGCGGATCGGGGGTGTGGACGGGCTCGGCCGCCCGCTGCGAGGCGGGCTGGGGCGCCTTCACCTTGGGGGGAGGCGGTCCCTCCTGCCGGGACGAGGCGGGCGCGCTCTCGATCCGCCCGGTGCGCTCGAGCGGGTACAGGTGATGCGGCTCGTCGGTCAGGCGATCGGCGCCTGGGGGGGCGAGGAACGGATCGTCGGCCTCGATGTTCTTCCAGAAGTGCCTGGAATTTCCAGCCGGACGCCGAGCGACTCGGTTCGCGAGGCGCACCGTGGTGGCCCAGCCGGCCACGCGTCGTTCGAGGATCCGCTTGTCGAGAGCCGGAGGGGGATCCGGGGGAAGCAGCGAGACAACACGGGCTTCGGCGGGAAGTTCGTCCGCAGGCATGACACCGTCCGCACCGAGGATAGCACGCCCCACGCGGAGCCCGGTTAGAGCCGGTGGGGAGACGCCATGAACGCCTTCGACCTGCTGCGGGCCCGCGGGTTCATCCAGCAGGATACCGGAGAAGAGAAGCTTCGCGCCGCCTTCGACGCCGGGCCGGTGGTATTCTACATCGGCTTCGACCCGACCGCCGACTCGCTGCACGCCGGCCACCTGCTGCAGGTGCAGCTCATGGCGTGGCTTCAGCAGCTCGGGCACGTGGCCATCGCCGTGGTGGGCGGCGGTACGGCGGCGATCCCCGACCCGACGGGGAAGACCGAGCTCCGCGCCTTCCTCGATTCGAGGCAGTTGTCCGATAATACACAGGGTTTGCGGCGCCAGATCGAGCGATTTCTCGTGCTCGACGGCGAGCGGGGCCACCTCGTCGACAACGCCGAGTGGCTGATGAAGCTCCAATACATCCCTTTCCTCCGCGACATCGGGAAGCACTTCTCGGTCAACAAGATGCTCACCTCGGAGGCGTACAAGATCCGCCTCGAGCGCGGCCTTTCGTTCATCGAGTTCAATTACCAGATCCTCCAGGCCTTCGACTTTCTCGAGCTGTTTCGCCGCTATCGCTGCACCCTTCAGTGCGGCGGCGATGATCAGTGGGGCAACATCCTCGCGGGCGTCGACCTCGTGCGCCGCTGCGAGGCCACCGAGGTCTACGCCTTCACCACCCCGCTCATCACCACCGCCACCGGGGCGAAGATGGGGAAGACCGCGGGCGGCGCGGTATGGCTCGATCCGGCGCGCACCTCGGTCTTCGACTGGTTTCAGTATTGGCTCAACGTCGACGATCGCGACGTGGGCCGCTTTCTCCGCCTGTACACCTTCCTCCCTCTCGTCGAGTGTCAGCGCCTCGAGGCCCTGCCTGGGGCCGATATCCGAGAGGCGAAGCGGGTTCTCGCCCGGGAGCTCACCGTGCGGGTTCACGGCGCAGCGGCAGCGGCTGAGGCGGAGCGGGCGGCCGAAGCGATGGTTAGCGGTCTGGCGAGCGCCGATCTCCCGACCCACGCCGTCGATCGCAATTCCGACGCGGCGCGCCTCCTCGTCGTGCTGGCCGAGTCCGGCCTCGCGAAGAGTCGCTCCGACGCCCGCCGACTCGTCGAGGGCGGCGGGGTCACGGTCGACGGCACCCGGGTCGATGACCCCGATCTGCACCTCGGAACCGCGCTGGCAGCCGGTCCGGTGGTGGTCCGCGTGGGGCGGAAGCGGGCGGTCCAAGTGGTCGTCCGCTGACGAGCCCTTGACCAGCGGGTCGGCTTGGAGTCGAATATAACGGAACGGAACGGAACGATCCGCTGGTCAAAAGGGGAGGGATGTATGTCGATGGTCCGCGCATGGCCCGTGGTGTTGGTACTGGGGCTCCTTTCAGCTTGTAAGGAGGCCGTCGACGAAGGCACACTCGACGACGACGGCGACGGCCTCACCAACGACGAGGAGGCGGCGCTGGGCTCGAATCCGGCCAGCGCGGACTCCGACGCCGACGGGCTGCTCGACGGCGAGGAGCAGGCCGCGGGGACCGACCCCAACAAGGCGGATACCGACGGCGACACCTACCTCGACCTCGACGAGATGAACGAGTCGACCGACCCGCTCGACCCCGAGAGCCGGATCTACACGGGGTATTGGCCGTACTACGCCGGGAAGGAGGAGCTGCTCCAGAACGGTCTGGACGGAGAGACCTTCAAGCTGAACAAACAATTCGCTCGGATCCAGGCGGTCGATCAGTTCGGCGAGACGGTCGACCTCTACGACTTCTACAACCTCGATGGTCGGCCGCTCATGTTCGACGTGTCGGCCGAGTGGTGCGGCCCGTGCAACGAGGTCGCCGCGTTCCTCGACGGCTCGGACCAGATGTTCGGGATCGACGTCGACCCCGGCTTCATTGAGCTCCGCACCGCCATCAACCAGGGCGAAATGTACTGGATCACCGTGCTCAGCGAGAGCAACGGCTACGACACGGCGGATGTCCAGACCTGCGAGCGCTGGTACGACGCGTACCCGAAAGACCAGATCCCGGTGCTGGCCGACGAGGAGTGGGACGACTTTTATGACGGCGAGATCGACTCGATCACCGAGTACATCGACCTCGTCGGATGGCCGACGCTCATCCTGATGGATGGGGAGCTGAAGCCCAAGACCACCAGCGATACGAGCTACGTCGATTCGCTGTGCTTGGCCTGCGAGATGCTCGGGATCTCCACCGACGCCTACTGGTGCCCGTAGTCGGCTAGCGGGCTCGGCGGCTGAACGGCGGCGCCCCGGGGAAGGTCCCCCGCGGCGCCGTTCGGGTTTTCGGCCTCAGGCCTCGTCGGGGGACTCGACCCCTTCGAGCTGATCCAACCGCTTGCGGAGCGCGCGCCGCTCGTCCTTCATGTCGGCGCTCTTCGCCACCCCGATCGCGTCGCCGAGCAGCTTTTTCGCCACGTCGGTGTTGCCGACCCGGCTCTCCACCGCCGACAGGTTGTCGAGCGCAGAGACGAGCTTTCGCCAGTCCTTGGCCGTGTTCAGCAGCTTGATCGCCTCGCGCAGCGACTTGCGGCCCTCGTCCACTTGGTTGGCCTGCACGTGGGCCAAGCCCTTGAAGTAGTGCAGCTCCTTGAGCAACGGATGATTCGGCGTGGTGATGGCCGAAAGACGCGCTTCGGACTGCTTGAAGAACGCCAGGCCCTCGGTGGGCTTGCCGCTGACGAAGTGGAAGAACCCGACGTTGTACAGGTCGATCGGGAGGAGGTGGTCGAGCTTGAGCGCGGTGCTGATCTCGAGCACGCGCTGGGAGAGCGGGAGGGCCTCGTTGAACTTGCGCTGGGCGCCGTAGGCCTGGGCGAGCAGCTCCGAGGCGGCGCGCTCGCGGGTGGCGTTGCGCAGGCTCCGCGCGATCTGGACGACCCGCTCCAGGGCCTCGGCGGCCTGCGGGATCTGCCCGCTGGCCAGCAGGCTCTCGCCGTAGCCGAGGCCACTGTCGAGGGCCAAGGCCGACAAACCGGTCTGCCCGGCGATTTCGTTGGCCCGGCGGAAGTGCTCGACCGCGTCGGGGTGCTTGCCCTGGCCCTGGAGGACGCGACCGCGAAGGACCTCTGCGGTGGCCACGATGCCCGGCGGAAGAACGCTTTGCCCGTCGGCTCCGGTGGTCTTGGCCTTTTCCAGCGCGAGGTTGACCTGCTCGAGACAGGCCGCCGGGTTGCCGTCGGCGAGCTCGATCGAGGCGAGGTGGTTGTGGATCTCCGCCACGCGCTGCGGGTTTTCGAGCGCTTCGTAGAGCGCGATGGCGTCGCGGGCGCGGTCGCGAGCCCGGTACAGATCCTGCCGGCGCGCGTCGAGTCGGGAGCCTGCGTACAGCAGCCAGGCCGTGAGCTCGCGATCGTTGCGATCGGAGGCCCAGGTGGAGATCTCGCCGTGGACCTGCTCTGCGGCCTGAATCGTCCCGTTGTTGACGAGCCGATCGAGAAGGTTCATGTACACCGTCCGACGCATCGCATCGGACCAGCCGATCTCGTCGAAGTACTTCGAGAAGTCGTAGGCGAGGCCCCAGATGTCGGGCGCATCGTTGGTGAGCGCCATGGCGCGGAGCAGCGACGCCCGGCCGCCGGCGCCGTTCTCGGCATAGACCCGTGCCGTTTTGACGATGAACCCGTATCCGCGCGGGACGAGGAACCGCTCCATGAACATCCCGACCCGGCGGGCCAGGTCTTTCCCCTCCTCGCCGCTGTTCTGCTCGAGGATCCCCTCCCGCCAACAGCCGCGCTTGAAACGGTACAACCAGGTGGACATCTCCTGGGAGTACTGGACCTCCTCGAAGAGGTCGCCCATCGCGTCGATCAGGTCGTCGACCGAGTCGCGCTCGTAGCCGCCCATGTCGGCGACGAGGTTGGCCGGGAAGGCCTGGCCGAGCAGCGCGGCGAAGAACGCGACCCGACCGGCTTCCCCCGGGCCGGCGTGCTTTCGCTCGCCTTCCTTCTCGGGCTCGGCGGGCAGGTCGAGCTCGCCCTCGTCGATGGTCATCGGGGTGAGCGCCGCCAGGGTGACCCCGGTCAGGTCGCCGTCGATCCGGTTCTGCTCGGTGAGGATCTCGGCGAGTTCGGCGACGAATCCGGGCCGGCCGCCGGTGATCGCGGCGATGCCAGCCGCATTTTTCGTGGATAGCTCCTTGGACTCGAGGAACCGCGTGCACTCGTCGAGCCCCCAGGGGGCGATCGCCTGGACCGGCACTTCCGCGCTGCGGCGCTGGTAGAAGTCGATCAGCGGCAGCGGGGTGATCGCCTTCCACACCTCGTCTTCCGGCTCGTCGAACACCACGACCAGGAGCTTCGCATTGGCGTGGCGGGCCTCGGTGAGGAGCGCCTCGACGAACATCGCCATCCCGAGGGAATTCACCGCGGACGCAGCCTGGATCTCCAGGTAGAGGGGCACGCGCCGAGCGATCCCGACCGCCACCTCGACCAGGCCGATCAGCGGGTTGTCGGTCGGCAATTTCAGCTGAACTTGACCCTTCTCGCGGTCGGTCTTCGCTTCCTTCAGCGCGGTCACGAACTGCTGATACCAGCCCTGCACCCGCTTGGGTTGGGTGGGAAGCTGGGAATTCAGTGCCATCTCGACGCGGCCGCGGCGCAGGATGTCCGCGCTCAGCGTGGCGATGAGGGCGCCGTACATCCGCACGAGCCACTGGAGCCCGTTTTCTTGATCGAGGCAGGTGACGCGCCACAGAATGGGATCGTCGCCTTGGATTTTTGCGGCGAGTGACGTGCACAATGCCCGGCGGCCACCGCCGAAGGGAGCGGACAGCCTCACCATTCCCGGCGAACCCGCCTTCGCGGCCTCCCAGCGAGCGTGGAGCGCGGCGAGGTCGGTCTCACGGGCAACGTAAAGCGGGCGTTCGTCTGACAAGCTGGGCTCCGAGGTGGAGTTGGACGGGGACAGCGGTATATATGGACATGGCCGCGCCGGCGCAACGGCGGTTCCGCAACGCGGGGCCGCGGGCTGGTTCGGCACTTCTGGAGGTCTGTGGTGCGGTTGCCCTGGTTTGCGTCTCTCTCCGGATGTCTGCTCGCCGCCTGTCAGGGTCCCCTGCCTGGTGCGTATTGGGACGTCGAGCAGTCGCTCGACGAGGATCTGTGCAATGCCACGCCCATTCCCACGTCCGGCTCCTTCGAGTACCGGGTGGTCTACGATGCGCAGGACATCACCCTCGCCATCGAGGAAGACGAGTTCGCCACGGGCACGGTGAGCGGCTGCTTCCTGGATTACCAGACGGTGGTGTGGCCCGAGGAGCGCGACGGGTTCAACATCGCCTGGCAGATGGAAGGGTCCGCGACGGCCTCGAAGGGCGGCGACGACGGATGCACCGTCGAGGGCGGCGTGGACTGGTCGGGGACGGAGACGTTCACCATCATCACGTCGGAGGATCCGGATCTGTCGCCGGGTTGCACCTACACCGTTGCGCTCCAAGGGACGTTCAAGGAGGAGGTCGTCGATCCCGCGGCGAAGAACGAAGAAGAAGAGCCCGCGACGTGAGCGCGGTCCCGCGCCTCGCCACCTCTGCGGTGGGGCAGCTTCGCGCGGCGATCGGCGAGGCGTTCCGCGGGCGCTCCGAGGTGCTCGATCTGGCCCTGGCGGCGGTCCTGTCGGGCGGGCACCTCTTGGTTCAAGACGTGCCGGGGGTGGGGAAGACCACCCTGGCCTCGGCGCTGGCTTCGGCCCTGGGAGGGCGCTTCGCCCGGGTTCAGTGCACGCCCGATTTGCTGCCCAGCGATCTCACTGGGGTGAACGTGCTCGATCGGGAGACCGGGCAATTCACCTTTCGGCCGGGCCCGCTGTTCGCCCACGTGGTGCTGGCCGACGAGCTGAACCGCACGTCGGCGCGCACTCAGTCGGCGTTGTTCGAGGCGATGGACGAGGGGCAGGTCACCGTCGACGGCACGACCCACCCGTTGCCGCGGCCGTTCGTCGTGCTCGCGACCCAAAACCCATTCGATCACCACGGCACGTACCCGATCCCTGAGTCCCAGTTCGACCGGTTCGCCGTGCAACTCTCGCTCGGGTACCCCACCCGGGAGGACGAACGGGCGCTCTTGCGCCGGGGTGCCGTTCGACCGCTCGCGCGCCGGGTGCTCGACCCGGACGGCTGGCTCGGGTTGCTGGCCGAGGCCGAGCGGGTCGTCGTCCCGCCGATGGTCGAGGACTACCTGCTCGATCTGGTGGCCGCCACCCGCCGCGGCGGGCGCATCTCGCGGGGCGTTTCCACCCGCGGGGCGCAGGCCCTGTACCGGGTCGTCCGCGGGATCGCGCTGCTCCGCGGCCGAGGGTTCGCGATCCCGGAGGACGTTCGCGAGGTGGCCGTGCCGGTGCTCGGTCACCGGGTCGTGGCGCGGGCGGCCGAGGCGGGCGCGGCGGCGATCGCCGGCGTCCTCGACGAGATGCCGGCACCGTCCTGATGCGGGTGGCGCTGTTGCCCGAGGGTCGGCTGGCGGCGGGGCTCGTCGGGCTGGCCGTCGGCGTCTCGGCGATGGGCGGCAGCAACGCGCTGGCCTTCGTCGCGGCCGCCGGCCTCGCGGCGTGGGTGCTGTCCGCGGGGGTCGGGTGGGCAAACCTGCGAAAGCTCGATGTGCGCCGCGAGTTGCCCCTGGACGTGTTCGCCGACACCGAGGCGCCCGGCACGCTCGTCGTGCAGAACCGAGGGCGCAGCGCCGCTGCAGGGATCGCCTTCGAGGACGGGAGCGCGGTCGGGGCCATCGGCGGGATCGGGCCCGGGGTCGAGCGACGGGTTCCGGTGCTGTGGCGCTTCGCGAGCCGCGGAATGGCCAACCTCGGTTCGGTGGAGCTCTCGTCGTCGTTCCCATTCGGTTGGTTGCGGTGGACGCGGGGGATCGACGTGCCGATGGGCGTGCTCGTCTATCCCCGGCCGATCCAGGGACGGTCCAGCACCGATCGCTTGGTGGAGTCGGGGGAGGGGGCCTCCCTCGGACGTGGATCCGGTGATTGGGCGGACATCCGCCCCTGGCGGGACGGCGACAGTGAGCGGCACGTCCACTGGCCCACGAGCGCCCGCACCGGCGACTGGATGGTCGTGATCCGCACCGGCGCGGCGACCCCTGCCGTGGAGGTCGCGCTCGACCCTACGCTTCCCCGCGAGCAGGCGATCTCGATCGCCACCTGGGAGGTGCTGGCCGCTCCCGGTGCGGTGGGCCTCCGGTTGGAGGACGAGCGCTTTCCCGCCCAGCTCGGCCGAAGCTGGAAGTGCCTTTTGCTCGACGCGC
>CANLGQ010000075.1 GCA_947490265.1 Pseudomonadota bacterium
ACCGACGCCGTGTACTGGCTCGATGGGCACCTCGTCGATCGCCTCCCCCCGCTCACCGGCGGACCGCACGTGGTCCAGCGCGACGTCGCGGGCACCTGGACGACCCTGGTGGTCCGGGGCGACCCGTTCCCGCCGGACTGGCTCCCGGCTCCGGTGGTCGTGCCGCCGCCGCCCGCCCCGGTCGGGATCACCGCGTCGGGCGTGGTGTGGGGGATCGCCGGCGCGGAAGCCGTCTCCCAGGAGATCGACCAATCGGCGTCCGACGTCGATTCCCGGTCGGCCACCCGAGCGTTGCTCGGGATCGGGGCGCACGGTCGGGTGGGCGGCCGGTTCGGCGCGGGCGGAGACCTGGTCCTCGGCTTCACTCCCGGCGGATCGTTCGCGGCAGACGGCGCGCTCGGGGTGGCCCTGGGCCCGGTGCTGCTGGGGGCCGGCGCGGCGACCGCGGTCATCGAACAGGCCGACGCGAACCAGTTGGCCGTGCTGGCTCGCCCCCACCTCGGACTGAGCGGCGCCGTGGAGATCGGCTCCTGGACCGGCAGCGGAGGGGTCGGCGGCGGCTGGCTGCCGGCCTGCGCCAACGCCTCGGGCTGGCTCGCGGCAAGTCCGAATACGGGAGGCTTATCCCCGGTGTTCGGGCTCGACGGCGGCTACAGCCGACTGGCCTTCGTCGAGGCCGACGGCCCGAACGCGCTCGTGGCCGACCGCTGGTGGATCGGCGCCGCGGTCGGCGTCGGCCCGGCCGCTCGGTAGCCTCCGGGCCCGCCACGCGAGGAGCGGCGGGGTCATCATCGTGGTGGCGATGACCACGATCACCACCGCGGCATAGGTCGAGGCGTCGATCACCGGCGCGCCGGCGACCACCATCCCGAGCCCGAGGTTCGCGAAGATCAACCCGACCTCGCCGCGCGGGATCATCCCGAGCCCGACCGTAAGGCGATCCACACCCCGGCCCGCGCCGAGGGCGGCGGCCACCTTGCCCACCACCGCCACCGCGGTCAGCACCGCGGCGAGGAGCACCGCGCGGCCGTCGGCGAACACCGCGAGGTCGGTGCGCATGCCCATCACCACGAAGAACACCGGGCCGAGGAAGGAGGTGATCGGCTGCAGCAGGTGTTCGAGCGGATGCTCGCCCTTGTCGACGAAGTCGCGGTAGTGCACGCGATCGAGGATCAACCCCGCCGCGAACGCCCCGACCAGCGTGGCGAGGCCGATCCGATCGGCGGCCCAGGCGAGCAGGAAACAAAAGGACAGGGACAACGCGAGGAGCACGCCTCGCCCCTGGAAGCGGGAGGCGAGCGCGTACACCCGGCGGGTGACCGCAGAGCCAATCGCGAGCGCCACGACGAGGAAGCCGATCGACTTGCCCATGATCCAGGCGAGCGATCCGAGGCTCACCCCCTCTCCGGTCGCCGCACCCGCCACGAGCCCGGTCATCGCCGCGAGCAACACCAGGCCGAGCACGTCGTCGAGGACCGCCGCCCCCAGGATGATCCGCGACTCCGGGGCCTCCATCCGACCCAGGTCTTTCAGGACCCCCGCGGTGATCCCGATGCTCGTCGCGGTGAGGGTGGCCCCGATGAAGAGGTGGGTGGCCTGCCCGGCCTCGGGCAACAGGATCGCCGCGGCCCCCGCCCCGAGGACAAACGGCGCCACCACGCCGAGGACCGCCACGGTCAGCGCGGCGCGGCCGACCGCCAGCATCTCCGGGATCGTCGACGCCAGGCCGACCTCGAACAGGAGGACCAGCACCCCGATCCGGGCGAACAGATCGACCCCGGGATCGGCGCCGATCGCCTCGAAGTACGGAATGCGGAGCAAGTCCAGGTTGCCGAGCAGGACCCCGGCCAACAGCTCGCCGAGGAGGGCGGCCTGGCCGAACCGCACGGCGAGCTCGCCCCCCGCCTTGGCGGTGAGCAGGACCACCGCGAGGGCAAGCACCACGCCAGCGGCGGGATCTCCGTGCAACGCTCCTCCCCGGACGCCAGATATGCCGCCACCGTGGCCCACGCGATGCTAAGGAAGGTCCATGATGCCGGTGTTCCTCGCCCTGGCCTGTGCGGCCCCGCACCTCGACGCGCTGGAGTGCGCCTGCGACGCGGCGACCGCCCACGGCGCCCGCCGGTGCGAGGGGGGCGCTTGCGGCCCCTGCCTGTGCCTGCCCCTGATGGCCGTCGCGCCCGATCCCCCCTACGACGCAACCTTCTCCGTCGGGCCCCGAGATCGGCTCGACTGGCCGGCGATCGACGCGGCCCTGCGCGCGGGCTCGGTGCGCATCGACTTCGGCCCCGGCACCTACCCGGAGCGCCTCGACGTGCTCCGCACCGACTTGGGCCCCCACCGCCTGCTGCTCGACGGCGGCCACCACGCCGCGGTCGTCCCCGGCATCCTGACCCCCTACGACGACATCCGGCGGAGTCGGATCACGGTGCGCGGGTTCGAGGTCACCGGGAGCCGCGACAAAGGCATCTATTGGCGCGCCGGTGACGAGGTGATCCTCGAGGACAACGTGGTGCACGACAACCGGGGAACCCCGGCGATCAACCTTGAGTACGCGAACCGCACCGGGCTCCCGTCCACCTCGTTCGTCGTCCGAAACAACCACGTCTTCAACCAGCCGGGGGAGTGCATCTACATCGGCGGGTCGGAAGGGGAGGACGTAGACGCGCACGCGAGCGTCGAGATCGTGAACAACCTCGTCCACAATTGCTGGAACGGCTGGGACAGCAAGCACGACGCGATCAACGTAAAGGACCGGATCGGCCGGGTCACCGTGGCGCGGAACGTGGTGTTCGAGACCCACTGGGGCATCGAGGTCGCGAGTCCGGGATGGATCGCGAACAACCTGGTCTTCGACACCCAGAGCAACGGCCTGCACCTGAACGACCAATGGGGAACGGGGCTCTCCGGGCTCACGGTCGTGGACACGGTGGTCCTGCGCGCCGGCGAGCACGGGGCGCGGGTGGGCGCCGATCGGCTGGGGGCCGAAGGCATCGTTTTTTCCGGCTTCACCGTGCAAGGGAGCGCGGAAGGCGGCGCGGTGTGGGCAGGAGAATCCGGCGTCTCGGCGAGCCTCGACCGGATCGTGCTCGCCGACAACGAGGTCGGGCTCGACGGCTGGGGGACGGTGACCCTCGACGTGGCGGCCTGCCAGGTCCACGGGAACGAATTGGACGACGATCGGAGCGCGGACGGCGCGGCGAGCGGATGCGACCACGAGCGACCGGGGTTCGGCGACCTGGAGAACCCCGCCGGTCCCGACCAAACCTTCTTCACCGACGATGACCCGTGGCTGGTCGCGGGGGGCGCGGCGCTCCCGGTCGACCCGTAGGCCGGCGTCAGCGCCGGATGCGCTCGTAGGTCGGATTCGCGACCCGGCCCATCCGCCCGGCCCGGTAGTCGGCGGCGGCCTGCTCCAGCTCGGCCTCGGTGTTCATCGCGAACGGTCCCCGCCGAGCGAGGGGCTCCGCGATCGGCGCCCCGCCGCCCACCAGAAAGCGGGCGCCGCCGGCTGAGCGAACCCGGATCCCGTCGCCGGGCGGATCGAGGAGCGCGAGCGTCGCCTCCGCGACGACGGTGCCCTCGATGTCGACCACCCCGGAGATCACGTGCACGAAGCAGGTCCACCCTGCCGGATGCGAGAGCACCACCTCGCCCCCCGCAGCGACCGTCGCGTCGAGCAGGGCCAGCGGGGTCTGGGTCTGGAGCGGCGACACCACGTCGCCGAGCGTGCCCGCGATCACCCGCACCGCCGCCCCGGATTCGGCCGCGCTCGGGATCTGGTCACGCCGGCGATCCTGGTAGCCGGGCGGGAGCGCCTTTCCGGCGGCCGGGAGGTTCACCCAGAGCTGGATCCCGTGAACGCGTCCACCTCGTTCACGCAGGATGTCCGCCGGGTTCTCCTCGTGAACGATGCCCGAGCCGGCGGTCATCCACTGCACGTCGCCTTCCTCGAGGACCGCGCGGTTCCCCAGCGAGTCGCCGTGCTCGATCGCGCCCTCGAGCAGCACCGTCACCGTTTCGATCCCCCGGTGGGGATGGGGGGCGAGGCCTCCGCGCTCCCCCACGGCGATCGGAAAGTCGAAGTGATCGAGCATCAGGAACGGATCGACCTGGTCGAGACCCATCGCCGGGATCGTGCGGCGGATCTGGAAGACCTCGCCGACCTGGGCGCGGCGAAACGGCACGATCCGGCCCACCCGCCGCGCCAAGACAGCGGCCGGGGTGCGGCCCTCACAGGAGGCGACCCCGGCCCCGAGGGCGGCGACGAAGCGACGGCGGTTCAGCATGGGCTCCCCCGCACAGGCTAGCCCGGCGGCTTCAGGATGCGCCCGCGGAACGACCGTTCGGCGACCGGCGCGGACTTGCATTCGCCGCCCCCCACCGGGCGAGTTCCGTCGTCAGACAAAATCGCGAGCCGCCCGTCGGGCAACCGCACCAGGGCCTCCGGGTTCAGGTCGGCGAGATCGGCCGGCACCGGCACCGGCGACGCGGCGCCGTCCCACTGGTAGAGCCCCGCGGAGCCCGTTGGGCCCGCGCCACCGGCGACGATCCACCAGGATCCACCTGCGTATTCCAGGCTCCGAACCCCACGGCCACCGAGATCGAGGTGCCGGGCCTCGCCCACGACCGGGCCCCCGGCGGCGAGCTCGACCGACACGACGAGCGCGTTTCCGTTCGCGTCGAGCGGGCTGCGAAAGCCGATCCAAAGCCGGTCCCCGGCAGCCGCCAGCCCCTCGATGGCGATCCCGCCCTTCTTCGGCGCCCGGGGCTCGGCGGTCCGCAACACCGGACCGACGTCGGGCGACGCGAGCAACGCCGGGAGGAGCCCCGGAAACCGCGCGACCCCCGTGCCGTCGGGCGCCATCGCGACCAGCACCTGCCGGGCCGGCCGCGGCTCGGCATCTTTGTTGCGCCCGTGCGACGCGATCCAGTACACCACGCCGCTCTGTTCGGCGGCACCCTCCAGATCGGCCTCTCCCTCGCCGAGCCCCAGGTCGACCGTGCGGACGGGGCCGCCACCGTCCATCGAAAAAACCCGGATCTCGCTGCTCTCATCGTCGGCGACCCACAGCTCTCCACGGGGCGAAACCCAGGCTCCGCTCGCGTCGCACATCCCCCGAAACAGGATGTCGTGCGCCGGAACCGCGGGTTCGGCGCACGAAGCGAGGGCGAGCATCGCGATCACGTCGGCGGCCTAGGACACCGAGTCAGGCTTCGCAGACGCCTGACTCGGTGGACGATCCGGCGTTCCGCCGCATCGGCGGACGCCGAAAACAGAGAGTAGGACGGCCAGTGCTTCGCTGTTCATGGGAGTTCTGATCCAGCCGTCCTAGCGACGCTCGGCCAAGCGATTGGTGCGCTCGCGGTGAACGTCGTCGGGCAGCTCCGCGGCGTCGGCCGCCAGTTGCGCGTCTTCCACGCTGCCCATTCGCTCGAGGCACGTCGACACCCCGAGCTGGGCGACCGCCGCGACCTGGGGATCCAGGCTCGTGAACGCGGCCTGGCGGTAGGCGGCGAGCGCGCGATCGGTGGCTCCGGCAGCCAGCGCGGTGTCGGCGAGACCGAGCGCCGCCCGCGCGCGCCACGCCGGAAACTCCCTCGAGACCCGCTCCCACAGGGCGATCGCGCGATCGTGCCGCCCGATCTCGCCGAGCAACTGAGCGGCGCGGGCGAGGCGGTCGGGAGCATCCTCCTCGCGAGGGGCCACCTCATAGGCCTGGGCGAACAAGCGGGCCGCTTCCTCGATCTGCCCCTCCTCCCGAAGCCACTCGCCGATCTGTTCGTTCGCCGCTGCTTCGGTCGCGGCGTCGAGCCCGCTGCGCACCAGCGCCTCCATGCGCCGTCGGGCCTCTCCCCGATCCCCGAGTTCGATGGCCCACACCGCCGCGCCGCGCCGGAGCGCCTGACGCCGCACCTCGCTCCACGGGTTCCACCGCGCCACCGCGTCGTAGCGCGCCGCCGCCCGCTCCGGGTCACCCCGCCCGAGCGCGGCGTCGGCTCGACCGAGCGCCATCGGTGAGGCGGGCGAGCCGAGCCCCCCGACGCCCAGCGCGATGCCGAGCGCAATCAGGAGTACCCGCCACCGGTCGCCGGGAAGCAGCACAGCGAGGCTGGGCCGTTTCGGGGCGCTTCCCCTCAGGTTGGGCACCCCACCTCCTTGCCACCGGAGCCTACCATGCTGTCACGCCTCGGCGGGTTCGTCGGTTCCGTCCGACCCGGCGGACTCGGGGTCCTCGAGAAGCGCCAGATCGACGAGGCGCTCGCCGGAGTCGAGGCGCATCAAGCGCACGCCCTGGCTCACCCGGCCGACCCGACGCACCCCGCCGGCGAGGATCCGGATCACCCGCCCGGTGTTGGTCACCAGCATGACCAGGTGCTCCGGGTCGGTGACCAAGGCGCCCACGACGCGACCGGTCTTGTTCGTCACCCGAAACGAAAGGATCCCCTTCCCATAGCGCTTCTGCAACCGATACTGGTCGAACGGGGTGCGCTTGCCGAACCCGGTCTCGGTGATGGTCAACAAGGTCGGCAACCCGTCGTCGCCCGGATCGGTGGCGAGCTGGGTGTTGTCGAGCGTCGGAAGCTCCTCGTTCAGGTCGATCTCCGACTCGTCGTCGTCCGCATCCTCGGCGGGGACCGGCATGGAGGCATCGACCACCACCGCATCGACGACCTGATCGTCGTCGTCGAGCTTGATTCCGTGGTTTCCGCGCGCTGAGCGCCCGAGCTCCGGCACCTCCGCGATGTGGCACCGAATGCACTTGCCCTTCTGCGAGAACAGGAAGAGGTGGTGTTCCTCGCCTTCGACCTTACGAACCACGAGCAACGCATCGTCGTCGCCGACGCCGGCGGCGATCATCCCCCCTGCCCGCAGGTGCTTGAAGGCGGCGAGCGGGGTGCGCTTCACGATCCCCGCGCGCGACACGAACAGGAGTCCGGTGGTGTTCGGCTCGTCGTCCCGAACGGTGACGACCGCCGCGACCCGCTCGTCTTCGGCCACCGGGACCAGGTTCACGATCGGCCGGCCGCGGGCCCCACGACCGGCTTCGGGCACCTCGTACACCGGGAGCGGGTAGACCTTGCCGGTGTCGGTGAACACCAGCAACGTGCTGTGCGTGTTCGCGATGAACAGCGACGTGACGAAGTCCTCGTCGCGCGTCGTCATCCCCTGTTTTCCCGTCCCGCCGCGGCGCTGGGTGCGCCACTCGTCGGGCGAGCAGCGCTTGATGTACCCGCGCTGGGTGAGCGTCACGACGTGGTCTTCCTCCGCGATGAGGTCGTGCATCGTGAGCTCGCTCCGGGCCTCGACCACCCGGGTTCGGCGCTCATCGCCGTACTTCTCACGGACTGCGGCGAGCTCGCTCTTCACCACCTCCATCAACCGCGCTTCCGAAGCCAGGATCTCCTCGAGGGCGCCGATGAGCCTCATCACCTCGGCGAACTCCTCGGCGATCTTCTGGCGCTCCATGCCGGTCAGACGCTGCAGTCGCAGCTCGAGAATGGCGTTGGCCTGCAGCTCGCTGAACCCGAAGGATTCGATCAGCCCGATCCGCGCCTCGGCCACCGCGGGACTCGAGCGGATCAAGGCGATGATCTCGTCGAGCATGTCGAGAGCGCGAAGGTAGCCCTCGAGGATGTGGGCCCGCTCCCTGGCTTTGCGGAGGTCGAAGCGGGTACGCCGGATCACGACCTCGCGGCGGTGGGCGAGGTAGTGCTGCAGCATCTCCTTCAGCGACAGCACCATCGGCCGCTGGTTGACGATCGCCAGCATGATCACGCCGAACGTCGCTTGCAACGCGGTGTGCTTGTACAGGTGGTTCAACACGACATCGGGGAACGCGTCGTGCTTCAGCTCGATGACCACCCGCATGCCGTGCCGATCGCTCTCGTCGCGCAGCGCGTGGATCCCCTCGAGCTTGCGCTCCTTCACCAGCTCGGCGATCTGCTCGATCAACCGGGCCTTGTTGACCTGGTAGGGGATCTCGTCGATCACGATCGCCTGACGCCCCTCGACCACCTCGGACCGGGTGACCCCGCGGACCACGATCTTCCCTCTACCTTCCTTATACGCGTCGTACACGCCTCGCTTTCCGTAGATCGTTCCGCCCGTGGGGAAATCGGGGGCGGTGACGTATTCCATCAGCCCCTCGACGGTGAGCCCCGGCTGGTCGATCAGGGCGATCGCCGCATCCACGATTTCGCGCAGGTTGTGAGGCGGGATCTTGGTCGCCATGCCGACGGCGATGCCATCGGCGCCGTTGACCAGCAGGTTCGGAAACGCCGCCGGCAAGACGTCGGGTTCCTCGACCTCGCCGTCGAAATTCGGGGAAAATCCAACCGTCTCCTTGTCGATATCGACGAGGAGCTCTCCCGCCAGCCGGGTCATTCGGCACTCGGTGTACCGATAGGCTGCCGCCGGATCGCCATCGACCGAGCCGAAGTTCCCTTGCCCGTCGACCAGCGGATAGCGAAGGTTCCAGGGCTGTGCCATGCGCACCAGCGCGTCGTACACCGCGCTGTCGCCGTGGGGGTGGTACTTCTTCAGCACCTCTCCGACCACGCCGGCGCACTTGCTGTACTTGTGGCTCGCGGACAGGCCCTCCTGGTGCATCGCGAACAGGATCCGGCGGTGCACGGGCTTCAGCCCATCGCGCACATCGGGCAGCGCACGCCCGATGATCACCGACATCGAGTAGTCCATGTACGAGCTCTTGAGCTCGTCTTCGATGCGGATAGGGACTACGGCGCTGGCGAACGGGTCCATGCGGGGAGACGCTCCGAGATGACCCCTCGACCTAACCGGTTCCGACGCTCCCCGCCGTCGGATGCTACGTTCGTCGCGGAGAGGAAAATGCGCAACCTTCCCCTGATCGCGCTGTTGACCGCTTGCAGCGGAGATTCCGACCCCGAGCTGTCCTCACGGCCTCACAATCCGCCCCCTACGGACACCCTCACCGAGGTCGAGCACGATGTCGACCACGACGGAGTGTGGGCGGAGGAAGGGGACTGTGACGACGAGGCCTACGCGGTTCATCCCGGCGCCGACGAGCTCTGCAACGGGATCGACGACGACTGCGACGGGTTGATCGACAACGAGCCGCTCGACGGGGCGCCGTTCTACACCGATGGGGACGGCGACGGGTTCGGCGACCCCGCGACCGAAGTGTTCGCCTGCGCGGGCGATCTGTCGCTGGGCGGGGACTGCGACGACACCGAGCCCACCATCGCCCCGGGCTTCCCGGCGATCCCCTGCGACGGCTTGGACAACGACTGCGACGCCGCCACCCACGAGTCGGGCCGGATCACGCTGGAAGGGGTGGAACAACCGGATCTCCCGACGGCGCTCGGCCTGGCGATCGATGGCGACACGATCGCGCTGTGCGAGGGGAGCTACCTGGTCCCCGAGCTGCCCCTCGGCGCCGCGATCACCGTCACGGGCCTGGGGGATCCCGCCGTGACGAGCATCGGATCGAGCGGGGCGGGGGCCGTGTTCCGCGTGCTGGGGTCGGCGACGTTGGCCGCGCTCACCGTGCGCGGCGGAACGGGACACGACATCGGCGGCAACGAGACGGCGGGGGACGGCCTGTACGTGGCCGACGGGGTCACCCTGACCCTGCAATCCGCGGTGATCACCGGGAACACCGCCGGGTACGGCGGGGGGATCTGGCTCGGCGTCGGCGCGGTGCTGGACGCGACCGACAGCGCGATCGCCGGCAACACCGGCGACCCGCAGGGGGCGTTCGCCCTGACCGAAGGCGGCGGGGTGTACGCGTCGGACAACGCGCGGATCCTCCTCGCGACCAGCGGGATCGACGACAACAGCGCCGACCTCTGCGGCGGGGCGAGCCTCCAGGCGGGGGCGGAGATCGTCGGCCCGGGCGCCGCGACGCTCTCCCGCAACGAGGCCACCTCGCTGGGCGGCGGCGGCGGCTGCACCCGCGGCGACGTGGCGATCACCGGCCTCGAGATCGCGGACAATACCGCCCCGAACGCGGGCGGCGGGCTCGACAGCTCCGACAACCTCGTCCTCACCGACTCCGCCGTGCTGCGAAACGCCGGGCTCGACGGCGGGGGCATCTTCGCGAGTGGGGACCTCGAGATCACCCGCACGACCCTGGACGGGAACGTGGGCGACGCCGACGGGGGCGCGATCTCGTTGGCCTTCGGCACGGTGAGCCTCACCGACTGCACGGTGACCTCGAACCTCGCCACGTTTTTCGCCGCAAAAGCGGGCGGCGTACGCCTGTTCGACGCCAGGGCCGTCTCGGTGAACTCCGACTGGGGAACCGGAGCCACCGAGAACTCCCACGGCGACGTCGGCCTCGTCCAGGACGACGCCTCGATCGACTACGTCGGCATCGCCGACTTCACGTGCGTGGACCCGGGCGGCTGCATCTGAGCGGGCTCACGCCTTGTGGGCGTAGACCGCGAAGGCCGCGCCCTGTGGATCCATCGCCGCGACGATGGTTCCCCCCCCCGGCACCTCGACCGGGCCGTGCAGCACCTGCCCGCCGTGCTCCGCGATCGCACCCGCCGCCGCGGCCGCGTCGGCGACCGTCACGTAGGCGAGCCAGGAGGGCATCGGGACGGCGGCCGGCTTCTTCATGATGCCACCATAGGTCTGGTCACCCCGGCCAAAGAGCACATAGGGGCCGGTGTCTTTCCCCATGTCCATGCGCGAGGACTCCCCCCACCCGAACAACGCGCCGTAGAACCGCAGCGCCGCATCCACGTCGCGGGTCATCAGCTCGTGCCAGGAAACTCCGCCGAGATCGTTGTCCACGCTCGGTAAGGCCACCTCTTGGTTGCCCTTGTAGATCGCAAAGGACGCGCCGTCCGGATCGCTCAGCACCGCGAATCGGCCAAACCCCGGGATGTCGGTGGGCGGCACCAGGACCGCGCCGCCGAGCTCGCCCGCCTGCCGAACGATGGCCTCGAGGTCGTCGACCGCGATGTGCAACAACCAGTGGGGAGGGGCGCCCATGGCCTTGGCCTCGGCGGGCAACGCCGTGACGCCGCCGATCGGCGTCCCGCCCTGCTTGGTCCACATCGCATACGCCATCCCGGGCATCGGCACGTCCTGCACGCCCCACCCCAGCAGCGCCGGGTAGAACGACTTCGCTGCCGCGACGTCGGTGGTCAGCAGCTCGTACCAACAGAATTTGCCGTGGTTCTCGGACATGGTCGATCGCTCCTCGGGAGGGCCGTGTAGGCTTGCACCCGATGTGGATCCTAACCCTTGCGGCGCTCGCTGCCGACGCCCCGGAGATCAGCCGCTCCGTCGGTCAAACCGGCGGATTCGTCGTGCTCTGGCCGCGCGTCGTCCCCGCCACGACCGACCCGGCGATCACTGCGGTGGCCCTCACGCTGCAATCGCGCCTTGCAGCGCTTGCGACCACCGTAGCGCCGACCGCGCCGCTCGACGTTCGCCCGGCTCCGGAGCGGGTTTGCCCGCGGCAGGGTTGTCAGGGCGTGGCGCTCGGCGCCGTGCTCTACCACCAGCAGGGCGCGTGCGTCGCCGCGGTGACGGTGAGCGCGCCGGGCCCCTCTCCCGCGCGGTTGGCCCCGTGGGGTGGGCTCCTCGAGCTGAAGGCCGCCGAGGTCCCGTTCCGCGAACCGCCGGAGAGCCAGCTCGCCGTCCGCGACTTCGTGCCCTGCCACCAGCTCCTGGCGGCGACGGCTGCCGGCGAACCCGGGGTCCTCGCGCTGATCGGCTCGACCCGCTGAAGCCGGCCCGACTCAGACCGCGTCGTGCCGGAAGCACGACACCAAGTGGTCGTTCACCAGCCCGGCCGCCTGAAGGTGGGCGTAGATCACAGTGGAACCCACAAACGCGAAGCCCCGGCGTTTGAGGTCCTTCGACACCCGATCGGAGAGCTCGGTGTTCGCCGGCCAGTCCCCCGGCTTCTCCCGCCGGCCGTCGATCGGCTTTCCGTCGACGAACGACCAGAGGTAGGCGGAGAACGAGCCCCATTCCTCCTGAACCGCCAGGACCCGACTGGCGTTGTGCACCGCCGCCCGCACCTTCGCTCGGTTCCGAACGATGCCGGGGTCGAGGAGCATCGCCGCGATCTCGGGCTCGCCGAAGCGGGCCACCGCTGCGGCGTCGAAATCGGCGAAGCGGCGCCGGTAGCCCTCGCGCTTGCGCAGCACGGTGAGCCACGACAGGCCGGCCTGGGCCGCCTCGAGCACCAGGAACTCGTAGTGGCGCCGGTCGTCGTGGACCGGCACGCCCCACTCGGCGTCGTGGTAGGCCAACAGCAGCGGATCGGACAGGCACCACGTGCAGCGCGTCGGTTCGGACATGGGCCAGCGTAGCACCCCCGGGATCCCGTCGGCTCAGGTGCAGGAAACCCGGCCCCCCCGCACCACGCAGCGCGCATCGCCGCCGGTGCTCGGCACCGAGACGTCGGCCGCCATCTGCACCGCGCCGGTGAGGGTGATCGTGCAGATCCCCGGGGGCGCGTCGAACCGGGCGACGGTGTCGGCCGGGGAGATCGCGTCGGTCCACCGCTGGCCCGCGCAGGCCAGGGCGACCTCGGCGATGGGAATATCGGCGTCGACCTTGATCTTGTAGGAAACGTGCGGGGACACGTGGGGGGTCAGCCGCGCGCTGGCGACGTAGGCCGGGCACCGCTTCTCGACGAGGCCGTTCACGAACGCCATCTCGGCGTCGTCGACCAGCCGATTCGTTCGCTGGCGATAAGCGGCGAGCGGAGCGGCACAGGGATCGGCACCCGCGGCGTCGGCCAGGAGCTGATCCGACCACGCCATCAGCGCCAGCCCCTTGTCCACGTTGCGCGGATCGCTCTCGAGCAAGGCCCCGACCGTGGTGCGCCAGCTCTTCTTCAGCGGCTCGCCGGTCCGGGCGTCGGTCCACTCGGCCACCAGCTCCACCGGATCACTCGCCACCGCCCGCATGTCGCGGAGCCGCAGGTCCTGCAGAAAGAGCTGCGACGTCCCCGCGTAGTAGTGGATCGGCTGAACGTCCTCCTTCACCGTGGACGCCTCCTCGCCGTAAAACCGCTCCATTCCCAGCGATTCGGGCAGATCGATCGCGAAGTGCACATCGTGGGCGATGGTCTGAACCAGGCTCGGAAACCCCGTTCCGAACACCCGGTCGACCACCGCCTCGCTGCCGAGGTAGACGTAGGCCCCCTTGCCCTTCTCGGTGAGAGTATCGAGGATCTTGTCGTTGAATCCTCGACCCACGCCGATCCCGGTCACCCGGATGCCCTCCGCGTCGTACGCCTTGCCGACCTCGGCGAGGCTGGCGGCATCGAGGTTCCCCTGGTTGAGCAGGGCGTCGGTGATGACCATCAACCGCCGGTTTCGGCCGTGGGTGTCCTCGTGCCGCCGAGCGACGGCGTAGCCTTCGTCGAGCCCGATCCCCATGTTCGTGCCGCCCTCCGGGGCGAGCTGATCGATCACCCCGGCGAGCAACGCCGGATCGTCTCGACCCACGACGTAGTTCTCGAGGGGGGTGCACACCGCGTCGTCGAACAGCACCACGTCGACGCGATCTCCTCGATTCAAGCTCTTCTCCATCACATGCAAGCCGCGCCGGGTGTAGTCCATCCGGCCCTCCTCCCGCATGGACCCAGAGCGGTCGATCACCAGCGTGAGGTCGAGCGGCGCGGGCGGCGGGCTGGCGCCCCTCACCGCGACCGCCACCGAGAGCCGATCCCCGTCTTGCCGGGCCGCGGCGAGGACGCCGAAGGTCTCCCCCGGATCGGGCGCCCGGGTGTCGAAGCTGAAGTAATTGAGCAGCTCGTGGGGTCGGATTTCCCCGGCCGGGGTCCGGCGCCCGCGCTGCGCGTTCCAGATCACGCGCTGGGCCGAGGCCAGACTCATCGAGTCGTCGTTCGAGAGCCAGACCGTCGCACCCCAGTCGAGCGCCGGCTTCTGTTCCTGCCAGCGCGCGAGGCCCCCCACGGGGGAATCCCCCAAACCGTCCCGTCCGTCGAAGGCCTCCTCGTCACCGGCGTCTGCGGACGGCGAGACGGGGGCGGACCGGTCGTCCGGGACGGGGGCGACCGGACCCCCGCCGACAACAAACTTCCCACCTTCGGTCGGCTTCGCCGGCGGAGCCGAGAAATAGCCGGCCCCCGGCGGACCTTTGCCCTGCCCTTGCTTCGACCTCGAGACGACGTCGTCGCCCCCCCGACCGAAACAGGCCGGCCGGTAGGTCGGCGATCCCACGAGGAGCGGCGCGGGTGCCGGCGCCGTGATCAGCGGTTCGACGCCCGCCACCACCCCGTCGCTGACCCCGACCTCGACCGGCGCCGCCGCCGGGTTGCATGCCACGAGCAGCACCCACACCATCGACCCCATGCGACCTCCGCGCTGGATCAACGGGGCCCAGCGCACCACCTTACACCGCGTCGCAAGGTCACCCGCGGGCCGTTGTAGGACGACGACCGACGCGACTTCCGGCATTCGACCCGATACCGCTGAGGGGTCGGACGGACGACCTTGAGGACTCCAACCAAGCGGAGTGCTCATGAACCGATTGACCCTGGCCACGATCGCCCTCGCCCTCACGGCTGGCTGCCTCGGCCAACCCGACCCTTCCGAGTCCGGACTGGCCGAGCAAGAGGCGGCCGCGGCGTCTCGCGGCGCCGTGCAAAACGTAACGCCGCCGGTGATCACCGGCTCGCGAGCCGTGGGATCGACGCTGACCGTAACCCCCGGCACCTGGACCGGAGCGGCCCCGTTGACCACCACCTACAAGTGGGCCCGCTGCGCGGAGGGCGGAGGCGCCTGCGTGGCCATCGCCGGCGCCACAAGCCCGTCCTACACCCTCACGGGCGACGATCCCCGGTCGACTCTGAAGGTGGTCGAGAAGGTCACCGACGCGAACGGGGTGAAGGGCAAGCGCGCGGTGGACGCGGGCGCGATCAGCTTCGCCGCGGGCACGGTCTGCAACGCGTCCGGCGTGCCCCTCGACCGTCCAGCCACCCTCGAGCACGTCATCGTGATCGTCATGGAGAACCGCGACGCCGACGAGTTGCATGGAGACAGCGACGCGCCGTACTTCAACGAGCTCGTCGACCAGTGCGGCACCTCGACCGGCTACCTCGACAACACCTTCTCCTCCGACATCAACTCGCTGTCGCATTACCTCGCGCTCACCTCGGGTTCGAACTGCAACACCGGCGTGGGCTCGAGCGGGAGCGGGTGCGTCACCGACGACAGCTCCCCGGCGAGTCACATGCTGACGACCGACTCGATCTTCGAGCAAGCCGCGTCGTGGACCGCCTACCAGGAGGACATGCCGAACAACCGCGACTGGGGAAACCCGGCGTCGGGAACGGAGTACTGGGTGAAGCACAACCCGCCGGCCTACTACACCGGCGTCACCGACTGCGGGACGTTCGATGTGGGGATCGACCGGGTGTCGTGCTCGTCGAGCCAGTACGACACCTGCAGCACCCCGTCGAACGCGTTCTCGGCCGATCTGGCGAATGATACGCTTCCTGCGTATGCTTTCGTCACCCCCGACATCGAGAACGACATGCACGACGGAGACGTCACTACCGGCGACAACTGGCTGCACACCTACCTGCCGCTCATCCTCGCTTCGCCGGCGTATCTCCGCGGTGAAACGGCGGTGTACGTGCTGTGGGACGAGCAGGGCTCGTTCAACGGCGGCGCCATCCCGAACCTGTTCCTCTCCCCCTACATCCAACCCACCACCTCGAGCGCGGTGATGAACCACTTCGCGGCCCTCCGGGCGGCCGAAGCCCAGCTCGGGATCGGCACGTACCTCGGCTGCGCCAGTGGGACGGCCCCGGGCGGGGGCGGTTGCCCGGTGGGCTCCACCACCGACCTGCGGGCCGAGTTCAACTTCTAGGCCCACCCTCGCCGGTTGCCCGGGCCGGCGGATACAGGGAGCGGAGGGCGGCGCGAGTGAGCCTGAGTCGAAGGGAATTGTCCAGGCGTTCCCTCCTTGCTTCCCTGGGGGTGCTCGTCGTCGGCGTGCACCTGCCCGGGGTCGCTCGCGCCAGCCCCAGCGACTCGCCGGTGGACCTCAACGCGTTCGTCGGGATCGCGGAGGACGGAACGGTCACCGTGGCGCTCCCCTCGTCGGAGATGGGCCAGGGGATCGCCACCGCGCTGCCGATGGTCGTGGCCGAGGAGCTCGACGCGGACTGGAGCCAGGTCCGCGCGACCTTCGGCACCGGGAGGGCTTACCGGTGGAACATCGGCGCCGGGATCCACATGCAGGTGACGGGCGGAAGCCAGAGCGTGATCGTCTGGCGCGCCCCGATGGCCGAGGCCGGCGCCCGGGCCCGGGCGATGTTGATCGCGGCGGCGGCCCGGCGATGGGGCGTGGCCCCGGAGGACTGCCACACTGAG
>CANLGQ010000076.1 GCA_947490265.1 Pseudomonadota bacterium
CGGCGCAGGTCGCGGCCACCGCGCGAGCCACCCGGTCGTGCGCTGCCCCGGCATGCCCCACGTCGCCGACCGCCGCAAAGCGAAACACCCCCGGCTCCGCGCCGGGAAATGCCCCAGCGTCCTGGGCTTCCAGAGGATCCCGGCCGCACGCGGCGAGCCACCACCACAACGCTGCTCCTTGGCCCTCCGCCGTCAGGGTGGCGGTTCGGCTGCCGAGATGGCATTATTCCGCATCGCGGAGGAGGGGGCATGTCGAGGATCGCCATCTGGTTCCCCACGCTGGCGTTGGCGGTCTCCGCCTGTGGGTCCGGGTCCGTGGCGGGTGACGGTCCGACCGAAACCTCCGACACCGACACCGACACCGACACCGACACCGACACCGACACCGACACCGACACCGACACCGATACCGATACCGACCCTACGGGGGTCACCGACGGGATCGTCGATGCGTTTGGCAAGGGTCAGGACTTCGTGACGATCGGCGTGGCGGCCGATGGGCTCGAGCGGCCGCGCGACCTCGCCTTCAATCCACTGAACGGCGCAGAACTCTGGACGGTGAACCAGGACAGCGACGCGACGGTGACCTACTTCGATCCTGGGGAGCCGAGCCAGACGTCGGAGCGCATCAAGGACCCGGTCCTCGCCGAGCACTTCATGGAGGAGGTGAGCTCCATCGCGTTTGGCCAGGAGATGGGGAACGAGGCGGTGTTCGCGACCTGCCAGGAGTCGCGCAACACCTACGACGACAGCGCTCCGGCGAACGACTTCATGGGCCCGTCGCTGTGGCCGAACAGCCTCTCGGTGTATGGGGTCGTCGTCGGCGATCTCGGCTACCACATCGACATGCTCCACCAGAGCCCGCTTTGCATGGGGATCGAGTGGGACGTCGACAACGCGTTCTGGGTCTTCGATGGGAGCGCCGGGAACCTGGTCCGGTACGACTTCCAGGATCCGCATTGCATCGGGTGCGACGACCACTCCGACGGGATCGTGCGCCGCCACACCGACGTGAACCTGCGGCGCACTCCCGGCGTGCCGAGCCACTTGGTCCTGGATCGGGCGACCGGGATCCTCTACATCGCCGACACCGGAAACGCCCGGGTGTTGGCTGTCGACCCCTCGACCGCCGCTCGCGTCGGCAACCTCAATCAATTCGTCGAGCCGCTCGACGAGTACACCGAGTGGGCGGGCGCCACGGTCACCGAGATCGTCGCTTCGGGTCTGTCGGAGCCATCCGGAATCGCGCTGGCGGGGGGGGTGTTGTTCGTCTCCGACCACGCCACCGGTGAGATCGTGGCGTACGACCTGGTTGGCACCGAAATCGCTCGGATCTCTGTACCCGACGGACCCGGCATCATGGGTCTCGAGGTCGGCTCCGACGGCAAGCTGTGGTACGTCGACGGGGATCACGATCTCGTCGTTCGCATCGATCCCATTCCCTGAGGAAGTTCACGTGCGCTGCTCCAACCTGGTGATCCTCGCGGCGGCCCTCGCGGCCTGCAATGGCAGCAACGACAGCGGCGACGTGTCCGACGTCGCCGACACCGACACCGACACCGGTGCGCCCTACGTCACGCCGCCCGATCCGCCCACCTGGCAGGTGACCGCCCAAGACGGCAGCATCGTGGCCGTTCACACCCGACCTGGCGCCGGACTCGACGAGACCTTCGCGGTTCAGGCCGTCTTCTCGAAGACGCTCCAGGGCTTTCCGACCGCCGCCGGCTGCATGATCGAGGGCGGCATCTGCATCGAGTCCCTCCCGGCGCGGACCGATCAGTTCGTGGACACCGAGACCCCGTTCGACCGAGATCGCAACTACACTTGGAACGGTTTTTCGCTGTCGGTGGACACGATCGTGGCGCCGTTCGTCAACGAACTGCCCGAACACGTTCAGTACTACGAGTTCACCCTCGAGGGGCCGCCGCTCGACGATCACCCGGTGATCTCCTTCTCCGGCGAGTGGGGCACTTATTCGGCGGCACCGGTGTTCATCCCGGCGATGGAGCTGCTCGAGCCCGCGGGCGACGACAACATCGACGTCACCGACGGCTTCGGGACGATCCGGTGGACGCCGGGTGGCAAAGGGGAGCCGTACCTGCGGGTTGTAGCCAACAACCTGAACCGCCTCTACCGCCTCGAAGACGACGGGCAGTTTGAACTCGACTACGTCTCGCTCGGACTCGGACCGTCGGTACGCCCCGAGCTGTACGTGGGCCGCTGGGACATTCAGGAGATCGACGTCAACGGCAACGAGCTGATGGTGGCCGGGATCACCGAGCAGCCGTGCGGAACTCAGGTGTGCGACGCGTTCCCCGTGGACAACGTGCAGCCGTCGAGTGGCGGCCCCAACCTCGGGATCACGCCCAACTACGTCGGCGTCGGTTTTGAAGCGCTCATCTACAACAACTTCCTCTACGACTACGAATTCGCGGGAAGCACCCGGTCTGCGGCCATCGTGTTCACGATCTACAACAACGACTCGCCCCCTCGGCCCCTCTGCCGGGTGAGCTACGACGCTTCGGACTACCAGATCGACAATTCCTGGACGACCGACAACGGGGAGGACCTGTGGGCCGGGTGGGCCGTGGACCTCGTCGCGGGTCGGGGTCAATCGAACTGCGGCACCATCGACTCGGCTACGTTCGGCACCACCGACATCCGGACCGTGCTGGAACGGTTCGCCTGGGGTTTCGGGATTGGCAAGATGTCGCGCGCCTTCGAGTCCGAGCTCGAGGTCACCTTCGGTCCGGCACAGTGGAAGGTGCTCGGCCCGACGCTCCACTCGGTCTACATCACCAGCGATCGAGTGAACGCGACCGAGATGAGCATCGGACAGAACATCGACCTGCAGGGCTGCTACACCGCCGACCCGGACCTCACCCCGGACGCGACGATTCCCGATGGCTCGAATCTTCCCGAGAGCCTGTACTTGGCCGAGCCGGTCTACGTGATCGACATCCAGTGAGCGCGACCGCCGGCGGCTGATCGCTGGCAGTCGGGCCGCGCTCGGAACCTACTCGTACTGGGTCGTCGTGGTGCCGCTGATCGGCGCGACGGGAACGTCGCTCTGGCCTTGGTTCGTCTCGCCCCAGCACACGATCGTGCGGTCGGACGACTTGATGCCGCACGAGTGCGACCACCCGGCTACCGCCGAGGCGAATTGGTCTTTCGGGGCGGTGAGTTGGGCGTCGGTGTTCACGCCCCAGCACTCCGCTCGGCCGAACTCCACGCCGCAGGTGTGGTTGTCGCTGCTGTTGATCCCGTTGTAGGGCCCCGCGCTGTCGGCCGGCTCGAGCTGGCCGAAGTTTCCGAGTCCCCAGCAATACAGGGAGCCGTCCTCCCGCATGCCGCAGCTGTGCATGTCGCCGAGGGCGACGGCGAGGTAGTCGCCGAGGGACGGCGCGAGGCCGACCTGGGCCTCATCGTCGTTGCCCCAACAGTCGATGAAACCGTCGGGCGAGGTCACCGCGCAGGTGTGGCCGCCGCCGGCGGCGATGGAGATCACCGGCGACGAGATCGTGCCGGCGACCTGACCATCGGCGTCATTGCCCCAGCAGTCGGCGTGCCCGGTGTTGTTGATGGCGCACGCGTGCTCATGCCCTGCGCTGACCTGGACCCAGCTCCCGGTGGCGGGCGCCTGGGAGACCATCCCGAAGCGGTCGTCGCCCCAGCAGGTCAGCGACAGGTCGGTTCCGATCGCGCAGTTAAACTCTTTTCCGGCGTCAATTGCCGTGAATTTACCCTTTGGGGCTTGGGAGACCTGGCCGACGTCGTCGTTCCCCCAGCACACGATCTCGTCGATGGTGCTGATCGCGCACGTGTGGCCCTCGCCGGCGGATACGGCCTTCCAGTCGAGGATGTCGAAGTGGTCGCAGTCCTCGTCAACGCCGTTCCAGCCAATATCGGCGGCCTCCGGGTTGATCTCGTTGTTCTCGTCGTCGCAGTCGACGCCCCCGCTCAGGGTGCCGGCGTAGCCGTCGCGGTCGTAGTCCTCGCCGTCGACTTGATCGCAGTTGGTGTCGATGTCGTCGCCGAACGCGTCGGCGGCGCCGGGGAACGCCAGGGCGTTGTCGTCGTCACAGTCGCCTTCGCTCGAGGCATACCCGTCGCCGTCGGCATCTACCGCAAGCGTGGTCGACGTGCCCGGAATCTCCGGTCCTCCGCCGCAGCCCGCCACGAACAGCCCGATTGTCAGCCAGCGCATGAACACTCCCTTGCGTGCCTCCCGCACCATAGCCGGCCCCGTGCCCTCACTCCAACCGGATCAACACGTGAAGCCCATAGGCTGACTCGACGATCGGGCTGTGGGCACCGACCTTGAGCGGCCAACTCGCAGCTTCGATCGCGGGGATCAACTGGTCGCGACCGACCAGCCCCAGGTCGGCGCCCGCTCGGCCCCCGTCAGAGAGCCCCTCGGCGACGTCGGCGAACGACTCGCCGGAATCGATCCGACGCACCGCCTCCTCGGCGCGGGCGCGCGCTTCGGACGGGGTTCGCAGCGCCTGGCTCTTCCACGCACCGCGGTAGGCGACGAGGATCTGCCCGATTCGCCGCACCTCGACCGCCTCCCTGCGGACGACCCAGAACCCCGCCCCGGTCTCGGCGATCGGCGCCACCCGACCGACGTCCACCGCGGCGACCGCGCGCTCGAAAGCCCGATCCATGGATCCCGTGGCCCACGTGCCGAGCGCGCCCGAGCGGCCGCTGAGCGCGTCGGACTCGGCGCGGGCGATCGCCCCGAGGTCTTCTCCGGCGCGGGCGCGGGCCTGGATCCCCTGCGCTCGCTCGAACGCCTCGTCCCGGCTCCGGGTGACTCCGGCCGGGGCATTCTCGGCCCCCTTCCAAGCGACGAGCACCACGGTCGCGGCGTAGCGCGGCTCGGTCGGGTCGCGCGGTTCGGGTTCGCTGGGCCCAGGCGGGGCCTCGGCCGCCGGCGAGGAAGGCACCGCAGGGGCGGGTGGGGGCGAGGCGCAACCAAGGATCGCGAGGAGCCACATCGGTCCTCGGTTATGGCGGGACGGGTGCGCTGGCAACCACCGCGGGCTATCAGCCGCCATGCTCGCCTGGATCGCTGCGATCGCCCTCGGAGCACCGCTCGACCCGGTCGTGCGCGTGGTCGTGGGCTCAAGCGCTTGCGCCGGCACCCTCATCGACGAGGTCGGGAGCGTGCTCACCGCCTACCATTGCGTCGCCGCGGGTGGGCGTGCCCGGCTGGTTACCCGCGACGGGCGGACGGTCGCGGGCCGCGTGCGCGCCTGGGATGTGGCGGCGGACCTCGCGGTGATCGAGGCGCCCGAGCTTGCGGGCGGGGCGTGGCTTCCGGTCGGGCCGGTGCCGGAGGTCGGGAGCGCGGTCACCGTCGTGGGGCATCCGCTCGCAAGTGAGCTTCCGACTGGCTACTTCGAAGGTTTACAGCGCTGGGCCGTGTCGTCGGGGATCGTCTCGGCAGTCGGCGTGCGAGCGATTCAGTTCGACGCCGCGGTCAACGCCGGGAACAGCGGCGGTCCGGTGCTCGATGCGCACGAGCGCTTGGTCTCGGTCGTGAGCCGGCGTCTGCCGGGTGCGGGACTCGGTTTCGGGCCGCGTTCCGAGTCCATCGCCGAGGTCGTCGCGGCGTCACCGCGCCGGATGGGCCTCGGCGGGCAACTCGCCCTCGGCGTCGACCTCGGCCTGCTCTCGTCGATCGACGGGGGAGTCGCGATCGGCCCACGGATCGACCTCGTCGTCCGCGATCGCCTCGTCCTCGGCGGAACGGGGCAGCTCCCGATTCAGCCTGCATTGTCGGCTGCCCGCTTCGGAACCGCGTCCTACGGGCTGGGCGGAGTGCATGGGGGGCTCCGGCAGCGCGTTGGGCATGGCCCCTGGACCCTGAGGGTCGAGGGCCTCGGTGGCCTGGCCGCCGTGGGGTCGTGGACGGGTGCGGTGGAGGGCGAGCGGCTCGCGATCCGCACGCGAACGCGCGCGTACCCCTGGGGCGGCGGGGCGATCGCGGTGCGCGGCGTCCGATTCGATCTGGGCGTACTGGCGGAGGGCACCTGGCGGGTCGGCGTGGGCCTCGCGTGGCCCGGCACGCTGGCGGTATGGTGAGCGTGGAGCCAGGCTTTGGGCACCTCGGGCTGCCCGAGCTGAAGGCCATCGCGCTCGCAGTGGGGATCATCGTCACCTGGGCGATGCTGCGGTACGGCTGGTTTCTACGGGTTTCGCCGCCCGACGCTTGAACGGCTCGACACCGTGGCTAGTCTACCGCCTGACGCACTGTCTCCAGGACGATCCAATGGCCTTCGAGAATCCAACCGACTCGACGAACGTGAACCTGCCGGCAACCCTCGACGTGCCGGTCTTGGCGATCCGCAACACCGTTATTTTCCCGGTGCTCGCGTTCCCGATCAATGTGGGGCGCGCCCGCTCGGTGAAGGCGGTGGAGGATGCGAAGGGTACCGAGGAGAAATACCTCGGGATCTTTGCGCAGAAGGACCCGAAGACCGAGAATCCCGAGCCGCATGACCTCTACCAGATCGGCACGGTGGTCAAGATCCTCAAGATGGTCAACGTGCCTGGGAACAAGCTCAATGTCATCATCCAGGGCCTCGCCCGGGCGCGCGTGGTGGAGTGGAAGGAGGTAAACGGCACGCTCCGTGCTGAGCTCGAGGTGATGAAACCGGAGGTTCCCAGTCTGGAAACTGATGCCATGCTCGGCACGCTTCGGGAGCTCGCGCAGAAGATCATCGACCTCACGCCCCAGATCCCGCCCGAGGCGGAATTCCTGGTCCGCTCGGTGAACGACCCCGGGCAGCTCGCCGACATCGTGGCGAGCAACATGAACATCCCGCCCGAGGAGAAGCAGGGCCTCCTGGAGACCTTCCCGACGCGCGAGCGCGTGGAGAAGGTGATCGCGCTGCTCAACAAGGAGATCCAGGTCCTCGAGCTGTCGAACAAGATCCAGACCGAGGTCAAGGGTGAGATGGACAAGGCTCAGCGGGAGTATTTCCTGCGCGAGCAGCTCAAGGCCATCCAGAAGGAGCTGGGAGAGGTCGATGAGCGGCAGGAGGAGTTCGAGGAACTGAAGAAGGCGATCCGGCGCGCGAAGATGCCGAAAGAAGTCGAGGAAGTGGCGCTGAAGGAGCTGAAGCGGATGAGCCGCATGAGCCCCGGTGCCGCCGAGTACACGGTCTCGCGCACCTACCTCGATTGGCTCACCGAGTTGCCCTGGTCGCTTTCCAGCAAGGACCGGTTCGACATCAACGAGGCGGAGAAGGTCCTCGACGACGACCACTACGGCCTCGAGAAGGTGAAAACGCGCATTCTAGAGTATCTTGCGGTTCGCAAGCTCAAGCAGGACATGAAGGGCCCGATCTTGTGCTTGGTCGGGCCCCCGGGCGTCGGGAAGACGAGCTTGGCGAAGTCGGTCGCCAAGGCGCTGTCCCGCAAGCTCGTGCGGATTTCGCTGGGTGGCGTGCGCGACGAGGCCGAGATCCGGGGACACCGGCGCACCTACATCGGTTCGATGCCCGGCAAGATCGTCAAGGGTCTCAAGAAGGCCGGGACGAACAACCCGGTGTTCGTGCTCGACGAGATCGACAAGCTGGGCGCCGACTACCGAGGCGACCCCAGCTCGGCGCTCCTCGAGGTGCTCGACCCAGAGCAGAACGACACGTTCATGGACCATTATCTCGACGTTGCCTTCGACCTCTCGAAGGTGTTGTTCATCGCGACCGCCAACGTACCGGACACCATTCCCGGGCCGCTGCTCGATCGGATGGAGGTCATCCGCATCGCGGGCTACACCCACCAGGAGAAGCGCCAGATCGCGCGAAAGTACCTGTGGAAGGAGTGCCTCGACGACCACGGGCTGAGCGCCGAGAAGGTGATCCTCACCGACGAGGCGTTGGACAAGGTCATCGAGGCGTACACCCGGGAGGCGGGCGTTCGCAGTCTGAAGCGCGAACTCGCGGCGCTGTGCCGCTGGTCGGCGAAGGAGATCGCGTCCGACAAGCGGGTGGAGATCACGATCACCGCAGAGCTGGTAGAGGAAGTTCGAGGTCCGATCCACTTCTTCAAGGAGGTCGCTGAGCGCACCAGCGTTGCCGGGGTGGCCACCGGGCTGGCCTGGACCGCCGTGGGTGGCGAGATCCTGTTCGTCGAAGCGACGCGCATGAAGGGCAAAGGCGGAATGACGCTGACGGGATCGCTCGGCGACGTGATGAAGGAGTCGGTCAGCGTGGCGCGCTCCTACATCAAGTCGATGGCCGATGAACTCGGGGTCGACGATGCCGAGTTCGACGCGCTCGATCTGCACGTTCACGTCCCCTCGGGGGCGATTCCGAAGGATGGGCCGTCGGCAGGGGTCACCATGATCACCGCGCTCACGAGCGTGTTGACCGGGCTTCCGGTCGATCCGACCGTGGCGATGACCGGGGAAATTACGCTCCGCGGCGCAGTGCTGCCCGTCGGGGGGATCAAGGAGAAGATCCTCGCCGCCCACCGCGCCGGAATCCGCACCGTGATCCTCCCGGACAAGTGCAAGAAGGATCTGATTGAAGTACCCGAAGAGATCCGCAACGACCTCGAGTTCAAGTTCGTGTCCCGAATGGAGGAGGCGTTGAACTACACCCTCGGGGAAGACAACCTGAAGGAAGCACGCCGCAAGGTCGCCTTGAAGAAGCAGGCCCGTGAGGCGGCGTCGACCCCGTCCACCGCCCAAGCCTAGCGTTGAACCTTCGCCCGTTCCGACGCGTCCTGGTAGCGAACCGCGGCGAGATCGCGGTTCGGATCGTGCGCGGCTGCCACGAGGCCGGTCTCGAAGCGGTCGCCGTGTACTCGGAGGCCGACGGGGCGGCGCTCCATGTGCGGTTGGCCGACTGCGCGGTGGAGATCGGGCCGGCTGCCTCCCGCGACTCCTATCTGAGGATCGACAAGCTCCTCGCGGCGGCGGCGGCCACCGGCTGTGACGCGGTCCATCCAGGCTATGGATTTCTATCGGAGAACGCCGCCTTTGCCCAGGCGGTGATTGACGCTGGGTTGGTGTGGATCGGTCCACCACCGGGCGCTATCGCCGCGATGGGCAGCAAGACCGAGGCGCGCAGGGCCATGGCTGCTGCGGGGGTTCCGGTGGTGCCTGGCACTATGGCCCCCTTGACCGACGCCGCCGAGGCAGCGGTCGTCGCCCGCCAGATCGGCTTCCCAGTGATGTTGAAGGCCGCAGCCGGCGGCGGTGGCAAGGGAATGCGGAGGGTGGACCGGGAAGAAGATCTTGCCAATGCCCTCGCTGGCGCACAGTCCGAGGCGCGGAAGTCGTTCGGCGACGACAGCGTGTATGTCGAGAAGCTGATCGTCGGTCCGCGCCACGTAGAGATCCAGATCCTGGCCGACGCGCACGGCAACGTCGTCCATCTGTTCGAGCGCGATTGCTCGATCCAGCGGCGTCACCAGAAGGTGTTGGAGGAGACGCCGTGCGGCGCGCTGCCGCCAGAGACCCGAGCGCGGATGGGCGAGGTGGCCCGGCAGGGCGCGTTGGCGGTCGGCTACGTCAACGCAGGTACGTTCGAGTTTCTGCTGGCCGCGGACGGGAGCTTCTACTTCCTGGAGATGAACACCCGGCTGCAGGTCGAGCACCCCATCACCGAGATGATCACCGGGGTCGATCTCGTGCGCGCCCAACTCGACGTGGCGGCGGGGAAGCCGCTCCCGTTCACTCAGGCTGACCTCGTGGCGCGGGGGCACGCCATCGAGTGTCGGATCTACGCAGAGGATCCTGCGGAGAACTTTCGGCCGTCGCCGGGTCCGCTCCGCGGCTACCGGGAGCCGGGCGGGCCGTTCGTTCGGGTCGACAGCGGGGTCGTCGAGGGGACGGAGGTGTCGGTCCACTACGACCCGATGATCGCCAAGCTGGTCGTCTGGGGCCGGGATCGGGCCGAGGCCATCAGCCGATGCCGTCGCGCGCTCACCGAGTACGAGATCGTCGGCGTGCGCACGTCGATCCCGTTCTTCCTCGCCCTGTTCGAAGACGAGCGCTTCCTGCGCGGAGAGTACGACACCGGGTTCCTGACGCCGGAGTGGTTGGCTGAGGCGATCGCTCCGCTCGCGCCAGAGACACTGGCGGTGGCCGCAGCGATCCTTCGCTTTGAAGCAGATCTCGCCCGGCGGCCAAGTGCGCCGCTGAGCGCTTCGGCGTGGAAGCGCCGCGCTTGGCGCGAAGGGGCTCGGTAATGCGCTACAAAGTCGAGCACGGCGGCCAAACGCGCGTGATCGACGTGGTTCGACGCGGCGCGGGCTGGGGCGTTCGGATCGATGGGGGGCCGGAGGTGGCCTGGTCCGGCGCGCGGCTCGGGCCGGCGGAGTGGCGACTCGGGTCGGAAAACGTCGCCGCGGTCCATCGGATCGCCGTCGAGGGAGATCAGTGGGTCGCGCAGGCAGGGGGGGGATTTGCTGGCGGCACGGTCGCCGATCCGCGCGCCGGGGTGGCGTTGGCGGCCGCCGCAGGGCAGGGGGCCGTCAAGGCGGCGATGCCGGGGATGGTCGCCCGGGTGCTCGTGGCGCCGGGCGACCGCGTCCTCGCCGGCCAGGTGCTGCTGGTGGTCGAGGCGATGAAGATGGAGAACGAGTTCAAGTCGAAAGTAGGCGGAGTTGTCCGAGAATTGCACGTTGCGGCCGGGCAGACGGTGACTGCGAATGCCCTGTTGGTGACCCTCGATCTCGGGTGATCGCCCGGAACCACGGCGCACGATGGCACGGCCGAGCCGCTTCCTCGCGGGCCTGAGATGAAGGTCGTCGAGTGGTTCGCAGGGATCGGTGGGCTGTCGGCGGCGCTCGACGGTCAGGCCGAGGTGGTCTGCGCGATCGACCACGACGAATCTGCCCATTTGACCTATCGTGCCAACTGGCCACACCCCGCCCGGCGATGGAATGTCGCTCACCTCCGGGCCCGGCAGGTGCCCGCTGCTGAGCTGTGGTGGGCGAGCCCACCGTGTCAGCCCTACACCGTCCGCGGGGAGCGCCGCGATCTCGACGATCCCCGTGCGGCGTCGCTAATTCGCCTGCTGGCGTTGATCGCCGAGGTGCGCCCTCGGCACTTCGCGCTCGAGAACGTCCCGGGCTTCGAGGGCTCGCGCGCCCACCTCGCCTTGCGGGAGGTCCTCGACCGGCACGGCTACCACGTGCGCGAGCGGTCCCTGTGTCCGGCCGAGCTCGGATGGCCGAACAAGCGTCCGCGCTTCTACCTTCTGGCGTCGCTCGACCCACTCGCGCCACAGCCTCCTCTTGTGCGCGTTCCGCGACCCCTCGCCGCGTTCCTCGACCCGCTGCCCGATCCAGCGCTGTGCGTGCCGGCCGATTTGCTCGCTCGGTACGGCGACGCGCTCCCGGTCACCGATCTCCTGCACCCGGAGCCCCAAGTGTATTGTTTCACCGGGGCGTATGGCACGTCGCCCGTGTACGCGGGCTCCTACTTGCGCGAGCGGGGCGCGATCCGCTGGTTCTCCCCGGAGGAGGTGGTCAGGATGCTGGGCTTCCCCGAGCGCTTCCGTTTTGCCGAGGGCACCGATCGGCGGCGTCGCTGGCGACTCGCCGGAAACAGTCTTTCGGTCCCCGCCGTGGCCGAGATCCTGACGGGGATCCCGGTGGGGTGAACGGGCTCCTTCGATCGGGATATCGCGTTGACCCTTCGGCAACGGGGCCCACCGGATGACGCGCACCAGCGAGATCGTCCTCGCCACCGCGAACGCGCGGTATCACCACACCTCGCTCTCCCTGCGCTGTCTCCTGGCCAACCTCGGGCCCTGGCGCGAACGGGCGACGCTGCTCGAGTTCACCACGGGCGAAACGCCGGCCGACATCGTCGAGCGCGTCCTGGCGCACCGGCCCCGCCTGCTCGGCTTGTCGGTCTACATCTGGAACGTCGCGCTGCTCACCGAGGTCGTCGCCATGGCGCGAGCGCTCGATCCGGCGCTCGTGGTGGTCATCGGGGGCCCCGAGGTCAGCCACGCCCTCGACGGACTCCGGATCGCCGACATCGCGGACTTCGTGGTGCAGGGCGAGGGGGAGGACGCCTTCCGGGGCCTCGTCGCCGAGGTCCTCGCCGGAGTGCGCCCCCCCGAGCGGGTGATCGGCGGCGGGTTGCCCGATCTTGCCGGTCTCGTCCCGCCCTACTCGCTCTACTCCGCGGAGGACCTCCGCCAGCGCACCACGTACGTCGAGGCCTCGCGCGGGTGCCCCTACCGCTGCGAGTTTTGCCTGTCGTCCCTCGATCTCCAGGTGCGGCACTTCCCGATGGACGAGCTGTTGGCCGGCCTCCAGGGGTTGATCGACCGTGGGGCCCGAAACTTCAAGTTCATCGACCGCACGTTCAACCTGCGCGTCGAGCTCGGAGCCAGGATCCTCCAGTTTTTCCTCGACCGCTACCAACCGGGAATGCTGTTCCACTTCGAAGTGGTACCGGATCGGCTCCCGGAAGCGCTTCGGACGCTCCTCGCCGCGTTTCCGGAGGGTTCGCTGCAACTCGAGATCGGCGTCCAGACGCTCGACGATCGGGTGGCGGAGCGAATCAGTCGTCGCCAAAACGTGGCCAAAATGGAGGACAATTTCAGGTTCCTTCGCGAGCGGAGCCGGGCTCACGTTCACGCTGACTTGATCGTCGGCCTTCCTGGGGAGGGGCTCGAGTCGTTCGGGAGGGGCCTCGATCGCCTGTACGCGATGGGACCCCAGGAGATCCAGGTCGGGATCCTGAAGCGCCTGCGCGGCGCGCCCATCGCGAGGCACGATTCGGCCTTTGGGATGGTCTACAGCGCCGCACCTCCCTACGAAATCCTCCGGACCGATGCACTGGATTTTCCGGAGCTCCAGCGCCTCAAGCGCTTTGCGTTCGTCTGGGACCGCCTGATCAATCGCGGCAACCTGAGCCGGACCGCCCCCCTGCTGTTCGGGCGCGGCGGTCCCTTCGGCCCGGTGCTCGCGTTCGCCGACGCACTCTACGCGACAAACGGCCAAGTCCACGCAATCGCCCTCGATCGCCTCGCCGAACAGCTCGTCGGTTTCCTGCTCGCCAGTGGGGCGGATCCCGCGGCGGTGACCGCGGCGGTGGTAGAGGATTATCGGGCTGCGGATCGACTCTTGCCTCGGGCCCTGGGCGGAGAGGCGCAGCCGAAGGAGAGCCCGTCCGATCGCCACCGCCGCAGGCAGTTGCGCCACCTGTAGTCGGCCCGGCTCATGGCAAACAGCCCTCGGGGTGCAGCGACGGGAGGAGCGCAGCCAACTCGGTGAGCAGCAATGCGGTCTCGGCTCGTTGGTTGGGGTCGAACCCGGCGAGTTCGTCGGGATCGGTGCGGAGATCGTAGCCGACCGCGTCGCCGGTCTCGCACGCCACGAGGACCTTGTGGGTTCCGTCGGTCCAGGCGGCGCCGGCCGGGATCGCCTCGCCCCATCCGGCCCCGACCGCGTCGAAGGCGTAACTGCGGGTGCGCCCGGGATCGGCGCCGAAGACCACCCCCTCGGGGAAGCTCGGAGGCGGAAGCGCGAGCCGGTCGAAGAGCGTCGGCAGGAGATCGGTGCCGCTGAACAGACCGTCGCCTCGCCAGGGATCCGGCGCAGGGTCGAGCACCAGCATGGGGATCCGGTTCACGCCGGGGCGCAGGGAGACCCCGTGAAAGAAGAAGGTCGTTCCCCCGTCGTCGAAGAGCTCGCCGTGGTCGGCGGTCCACACCACGACCGTCTCGGACAACAGCCCGCGCTCCTCGAGGGCGATCAGCAACCGGTCGACCTGTTGGTCGAGGTAGAGCAGCTCCTCGTCGTAGAGGTCGAGGAGCCCGGAGCGGATGGCGGCCTGCCCGGTCTCGTCGAGGTTCGCGAAGTCCGCCTCGATCGCGGTTCGCTGCGCCTGCTCGGTAACGTCGAACGGCAAGGTGGCGGGATCGCGAAACGCGCCGGAGACTTCGGCGGGGGGTAGATAGGGAAAGTGCACGTCGAACGGTTGAAGCCATAGGAAGAACGGCGCGTTCGCGTCGCCCGCATCGATCCAGCTGAGCGCGGCGTCCACGATCTCTTTGGAGTTGCCGGTAGGAAGGTCGTATAGCAGTTCGAACGTCTCGAACCCTTCCTCCAGCCCGGCGACCCGCCAGAGGCCCGGGTTGCCGCTGAACAACGCGGTGCGGAACCCCAGGTCGCGAAAGGCTGGCACGGCGGAGGCTACTTTCAACGCGGCGGTGGTATCGAGGGGATCGTTCGCAGCGAGGGTGACCCCGGCGGTCTCCGGGAGGGCGCCGGTGAGCATCGAGCTGGTGGTGGGTAGCGTCCAGTTCGACGTCGCGAAGGCTGAGTGGAGGCGGACGGGGTCCCGCGCGTCGAACCGGGGCGTTGTCGGTCGGGGGGCCCCGTAGGCGGACATCCGATCTCGGCGGAGGGTATCGGCGGCGATGACGAGCGCGTTTCGCACCGTTGCGGTGCTCGCTTCGGTCGGGGCCGACTGCCGAGACCCCGGGTTAGGGAGACCGCCACAACCGAACGCTGCCAGCCACAGGATGGTCGCTCGCGGCACCGCGCCTCCCGCTTCGCGGCTAACGCAGTCCGGGCGGGTTGCGCCTCCCGAGAGGGGCTCGCCGAAGAACCGGTGCGGAGGGCGCGACGCGACGGAAATAGGCTCAAGCTCCGCCGCCACTGTCCGATGGAGGGATCCCAGGGGGACCCATGCCGGAGTCGATTCGTGAACCGAGTGAGCAGGAGCGCTTCTGGCAGGGCGCGTTCGGGGACGAGTATGTGGAGCGGAACGACGGCGCCAAACTAGTAGCCTCCAATCTCGCCCTGTTCTCCAAAGCGCTCGCGCGGGCGGGGGGGGTCTCGAGCGTGATCGAGCTGGGGACGAACCGCGGCCTGAACTTGATCGCGCTGCACCAACTCCTTCCCTTCTGCCGCTTCCAGGGCGTCGAAATCAACACACGTGCGCACGCCGCCGCGAGCGCGTTGGGGATCGCCGACGTGTGGCACGGGTCGCTGTTCGACTACCCGATCACCCGTCAGCACGACCTCGCGTTGATCAAGGGGGTGCTGATTCATCTGTCGCCGGAGCTCTTGAGCGCGGCCTACGCGAAGCTGATGGCCGCGAGCCGACGGTGGATCCTGATCGCCGAGTACTACAACCCGACGCCGGTCGAGGTGCCGTATCGTGGGAACCGGGATCGGCTTTTCAAGCGAGACTTCGCCGGGGAAATGCTCGACCTCTATCCTGAACTTCAGCTTGCTGACTACGGCTTCTGTTACCAGCGCGACCCGATTTTCCCTGGAGGGGATTGCACCTGGTTCCTGCTCGAGAAGCGAGGGTGAGTTCGGCTCGGCTGTGCGGGGGGGCTGAGGGATGCGCTCGCCGCTGGGGCGGCTTCCTCGACCGAGTCCGCCCGCCGCCAGACGTCAACCCGCGTAGGCCCATGATCGTCTCGACGGGGATGACCACCGCAGCCGAGGTCGACGACGCCGTTCGGGCGGCGCGGGGGGCCGGCTGTCGCGAGTTCGTGCCGCTGAAGTGCACCAGCACCTACCCGGCGTCGCCGGTCAACACGAACCTGCGCACGCTGCCGGCCCTGCGCGAGATATTCGGTTGTCCGGTTGGTCTGAGCGATCGCACGATGGGTGTCGGCGTGGCGGTGGCGGCAGTCGCGCTCGGCGCGGTGGTGGTCGAGAAGCATTTCACCCTGCGACGCGCAGATGGATCACCCGGCTGTGAACGGGTTCGCCTCCCGAGCGCCGCGTCAGCGGACCACCGACTCCGGCGCCTGGAGCACGTAGGTCCAGCCGAGGGCGGGCATCCTGGCGAACAGGATCAGCTCGCCGTCTCGTCGGATCGCCCCTGACTTCCCGGCTCGAGCCGCCGCTGCGACCTCCGCGACTGGATACGGGGCGAGCTCGGCTCCGCGCGTGAGCTCGCTCGACATCGTGACCCGTTCGCCGCCATCCGAGCCCACGACCAGTCGCCCCTCGTCATCGAGCAGGGACACCGTAGCGGCTTCTGGCAGTTCGTCCCCGCGCAGCATGCCCGAGATCACGTATTCGAAGGGGATCTTGATCGAAGCGACCCCGTGGAATCGGTCGCCCTCGTCCACCAGCGCGACCGAGCCCGGGAGCAACACCCCAAGGCCGCTCGCGTCGAGGTAGGGCGCGCCCCACTGGACGTCGCGGTGGCTCACCGCGAGCTGGTACCACGGCCGGTCGCGCGGGTCGTAGCCGACGGGGAGGGCGTTGTGCCCGGGGAAAGTGAGGTAGAGGCCGTCCGCGAGGCCGACCGAGGCCCACGCGATCGGGGTTCCCTGGTCGGACAGGAGCGCCCGC
>CANLGQ010000077.1 GCA_947490265.1 Pseudomonadota bacterium
CTCCGCGACAGGTTTGCGTTGTCCACCGGATCGAAGGGGACCTGGGCCTCTACCGAAGCCAGCGCGAGGACCGGGCGACCAAACACCACGTCACCGTCATTCGTAAGCTTTGCCCGTCCCATCCAGGCAGAGGGCGGTTGCAGGACAACGAGTTCCTCTCGGTCTTTCGCCCCCCATCCGGCGGCCTCCGCTGCGCGCACCACGGTGGCTCGGGCGTCGCGAATGGCGACCTCGCCGAAGACCGTCACCTCGTAGGCCGGGGGCTCCTGAGCCAGAGCCGCGACTGCGAATCCCGCCATCATGCGCCGGGCTCCAGTTCGAGCCACGGCTCGAGACGACCGCGAAAATCCGCGGACCACGGCGAAGGGGAATGGGTCTCGGGGTCGACGTGAACCACCACCCGACGACCGCGGGCGTGATCGACATCGCGATCCATCGGCATCAGGTTGAAGCGAAACGTGAGGCTCGTGCGACCCAGCTTTTCGACCGCGATCCGGACGCGCACCCGCCCCACACCGCGCACCGGCCGAAGGTAGTCGACCGAGTTGTGGGCCACGAGGTGCAGGTGGTCGGTGTGCCCCTCCAGGTCGAAGTGGCCGAGCCCCACGGCTTCCCAGAACGAGCCGAGCGTCCTTTCGAAAAGTACGATGTACCGAGCGTTATGGAGAATTTGAAACGGATCGAGGTCGTCGAAGTAGACCCCCATCAGCTGCTCGTGAAACCGCGCCATCCCGACTCCAAGTCGCCCGGTAACCCGGGATGCAACGCCCGGGGTCGGGACACCGCCCGCGTGCCCGCCGATGCCAGGCGCCAGGGCGCGTCCCGATCCGCCGGCGCGGCGTAATCCACCCCGATTCGGGGCCCCGACCGCACCTGGGGCGGCGGATGGCCCCGTCGGAACTCGATCCCACCCGGTTCCACGACCGGGTGATGGCTCCACGACGGATCCGCCCCCAGCGCGCGTCCGACCAGTCCCGGGCCCACGATCCCCCGCCGATCGAGCGGGACGCCGCGCGCACGGGCGACCGCCTCCCCGCCGACGATCTCGACCGCCCGCAGGAGGACGGCCGCGCCCTCCCCTTCCGAGCCGGTCACCACGTTGACGAGGTTGTGCAGACCGTAGCACCGGTACACGTAGAGCCGACCTGCAGGGCCCCACATCGGGGCGTTGCGAGGAGTCGGGCCGAACCGGCAGTGGTTTGCGGTGTCGCCCGGGGATCGGTAGGCCTCGACCTCGGTGATTCGCAAGGCAAGCTCTCCGCGCACCACCTCCGCGCCGAGGAGGTCGGCCGCGACCTGCAACGCGTCTCGCGAGAAGAACGACGCAGGGAGGAGCCCACTCACCTGGGGAGGAGGTACTTTTCGAGTTCCGCCCTGTATCGCGCGGTGCGCACGTCGAGGTCCACGGCGGGCGCCGGAACCCGCTCGAGGGCGGACTGCGCGACGGCCGCTGCGGCGGCAGCGTCGCCCAGGCCCACCTTCGCTCGGGCGAGTTGGGCGGCGACGCGGAGCAGGTTGTCTCCCCAGGATCGCGTCAGCGCGCGCTCGGCGCGGCTCGCGCCGTCGGCGAAACGGCCGGCGTCGTTGGCCAGCCGTGCCGCGGCGAGGTCGAACGTGGGCTCGTCCGTCCAGCGGGCGGCTTGGGCATCGAGAAAGGCCAAGGCTCCGTCGAGATCGCCGGCTCGCGCCTGGAGCTCAGCAAGGAAGGTGTAGTGCCCGCGGTCGAGCTCGGGTTCCCCGGACAAGGACGAGCGGAGCACCGCGGCCGCGGCGGCGAAGTGGACCGGGCGGTCCTCGGGCGCGGCGAGGTCGGCGCGAACCGCGAGGAGGTCCGCCGCCTCGGGTCCGGCGGCGGCGGGCAGCACGGCGTCGATCGCCGCACGTGCGGTCGCAGCGAGGGCCGGCTCGATGGGATCGGGGAGCCCCGGCAGCCAAACCAGCGGATCGACCCGGTGTTCGCCGAGCCAGACGGCATCGGCGTCAGTCGGCGCGAGCAAGAAGCGCGCGACCCGCAGATCGGTCCCGTCCTCGGCCTTCGCAAGCCAACCCTCCGCGTCGGACTCTCGTCCACTCTCGGCGAGTTCCCTGGCGATCTTCGCAGCATCGGCGGGCGTGGCGGTGGCGACGTCGAGCACCCGCGGCGCCGCGCGACCGGCCGTGGCGGCGAGCCAGGCGAGCCAGGCCTCCCGCCCCGGATAGCCGACCAAGCGCCCGAGCTCCTCCCCATCGGCCCGCGCCACCACGACCGTCGGATACCCACCGACGGCATACTTGTCCTTGATGGCCCAGCTCGAGGGATCGTCCACGTCGATCGCCGCCACCACCACCGCACCCAGCTCCGCCGGGGGCGGCTCGGCATGGAGCACCTCGGCAGCGAGCAGGTTGCACGGCGGACACCAGACCGCGCCGAAGTCCAGCACCACCACCCGGTGTTCCCGGGCCGCACGGGCGAAGGCATCGGCGGCGACCGCGCTCGCGTCGGCGCGGAACGTCGCCTTCCGCTCCGCGGGCGCCTCAGCGACGAGGCGAATCGCGCCCTTTTGGGTCTCCGGGCGCAGCCCCCGCCAGCGGACGTCGATCGGATAACAGTAGCCGCTCTCCTGCCTGCAGCTCGTGATCGTGCCGACGACGGTGACCTCGTCGCCGGGCTCGGCCCGCAGGGTGACCCCGTGCGACAGCCGATTGCCAGCGCCACGCCACACGAGTTCGTCCGGCCCGACACCAATCTGGAGGTTCGCCGGCCCGTCGGTCGAGAGCGCCTCCCCGGTGGGCGCTTCGATATGAAGTACGGTTTCCCGCGGGCTCCACTCGAGGACCGCGGTCGGCTCCTCCGCGGCCACGGCCGCCAACGCAAACCACCACATCGCGCACTCCGCTGGTAGCAACCCGGAACGCAGGATAAGCACGCGCCCGCTTGTCCCAGGAGGCGTCTTGCGTATCTCGTCCCTCACTATCGCGTCGATCGCGGTCCTCTCGCTCGCTTGCCAGCCCGCCGCCGGCCCCGCCCCGATCCCGGGCCAGGTCGATCAGGCCGGCGCGGCCATGATCAAGGTGGAAAACTGGAACATCACCCAGGACATGGTCGACGCCACGACCCGCTACTTCCCGCCCCAGCAGCTCGAGAAGGCGAAGGAGAACGGCCAGTTCGACCGGATGCTCGACCAGATGGCACTCGGTGAGGCGTTCTACCACAAGGCGGTCGAGTCGAAGGTCTACGAGGACCCGAAGGTCCAGATGGTCATCGCGATGCGCGTCCGCGAGGCCCTCGCGAACGAGTATGTCAGCAAGGAAGCCATGTCTCGGGTGACCGACGAGGCGGTGAAGAAGTACTACGAGGACCGCAAGGTCACCTATGCCCGGCCCCAGATCAAGGCCCGCCACATCCTGGTGAAAGACGAAGCGGCTGCCACCGACATCCGCAAGCAGCTTGACGGCGGCGGCAACTTCGAGGAACTGGCGAAGCAGTTCTCGACCGACAAGTCGAACGCGGCCAACGGGGGCGACCTGGGCTGGTTCAACGAAGGAAGCATGGTCAAGGAGTTCAACGACGCGGCCTTCGCCGCCGAGAAGGGCTCGCTGGTGGGCCCGGTCTCCACCCGCTTCGGCTTCCACGTGATCCGCGTCGAAGACAAGCGAGATGCCACCCCCCTCGAAGAGGTCCGGCCCCAGATCGAGGCCGCGCTCCGGCAGGAGTCGATCGACGCCATCCGAAAGGAGACGAAGGAAGCCCTCAAGGTGGAGAAAAACTACCCGGGCATCACGCCCGCTGGTGAGGCGGGCGCGGGCGGCCCTCCTGGCGGTCCGGGCATGGGTCGTCGGCCCCCCGGCATGCCGGGCGGCCCCGGCGGCCCCGGCGGCCCCGGCGGCCCCGGCGCTGGGATCCCGATCGGTCGCCCCCCGGGCGGCGGCCTGCCCCCCGGTCACCCCGGCGGCCCCGGCGGCCCCGGCGGCCCCGGCGGCCCCGGCGGCCCCGGCAAGGCTCCGCCCCCGCCCGCCGGGCACTGATCGGTGGCGGCGCTCTCCGCCGGTACCCGTTGGGTGGTCATCCTCGGTGCGAGCTCGGGCTTCGGCGCTGCCGCGGCCCGAGCTTTCGCAGCCGCCGGCCATCCGATCTTCGGGGTGCACCTCGACCGCCGCGGCGCGATGCCCGCGGTGGAGGCCCTGGTGGCCGAGCTCCGGGGCACCGGCGTGCGGGTGCACTTCCACAACGGCAACGCCGCCGACGATGAGGAGCGCGGGCGCGCCCTGGCCGGATTCCGGGCCCAACTCGACCCCGACGACGAGGTGGGCGTCCTCCTGCACTCCCTGGCCTTCGGAACGCTCCGTCCGATGTTTCCGACCCCTGACAACCAGGCGGTGCTCGGGCGCAAGCACCTGGAGATGACGCTCGACGTCATGGCCACCTCGCTCGTCTACTGGTCGCAGGACCTGGTGGCGGGCGGACAGCTCGGCCGCGGGGGGCGCGTCTATGCCATGACGAGCTCCGGGTCGCTGGCGGCCTGGCCCCAATATGGCGCGATCTCCGCAGCGAAATGTGCGCTCGAGTCCTACGTCCGGCAGCTCGCCATCGAGCTCGCCCCGCGCGGGATCACGGCGAACGCGATCCTGGCAGGCGTCACCCGCACCCCTGCGCTCGAGAAGATCCCGGGGGCCGACGAGATCGCCCGCCGGGCCTTGGAGCGGAACCCGCACGGTCGGCTCACGACCCCCGACGACGTGGCGCATTGTCTCGTCGCGTTGGCCTCGGCCGGCACGGCGTGGATGACCGGCAACGTGCTCCGGATCGACGGCGGGGAGTCGGTTTCCGGTTAGTCTGACGCATGGTGCAGACGCCGATCTACCTCGACAACCACGCGACCACCCGGTGTGATCCCGCGGTCCTCGACGCCATGTGGCCCTGGTTCGCCGAGCGGTACGGGAACCCGGCCTCCCGGACCCACCGGTTCGGCCTCGAAGCGAACGCCGCAGTCGAGGTCGCGCGCGCGGAGGTCGCCGCGCTCGTCGGCGGCAACCCCAAGGAGATCGTGTTCACCTCGGGAGCGACCGAGGCGGACAACCTGGCGATCCTGGGCCTCGCGCGCGTCCGCACCGATCGCCGGCACTTCGTCACCGGGGCCACCGAGCACCCGGCGGTGCTCGACCCGCTGGCCTCCCTGGAGCGAGCCGGCTGGACCGTGACGCGACTGCCGGTGGACGCCGACGGCCGGATCGACCCGGCCGAGCTCCGGCGCAACCTGCGACCCGACACCGCGCTCGTGTCGCTCATGGCCGTCAACAACGAGATCGGGGCGATCCATCCCCTCGCGGAGATCGGCGCGATTTGCCGGGAAGCCAGCGTACCCTTTCACATCGACGCCGCGCAGGCCGGGTCGGTCCTGCGGCTCGACGCGAACCAAGTGAAAGCCGACCTCATCAGCCTCTCGGCCCACAAGATGTACGGGCCCAAGGGGATCGGCGCCCTGTGGGTTCGGCGGGGGCGCCCGCGGATCGCGTTGGAACCGCTCCAGTACGGCGGTGGGCACGAGCGGGGCATGCGGTCGGGCACCCTGCCCACCCCGCTGATCGTCGGCTTCGGGGCGGCGGCACGCCTCGCACGCGAGGGGTTCGAGCGCGGTGAACCGGCGCGGATCGCCGCGCTTCGCGACCGCCTGTGGGCCGGGATCCAGGCGGGAGTCCCCGGCGTTTCCCTCAACGGGGGCGTCGCTCACCGGGCTGCGAACAACCTCAACATCTCGATCGTCAACGTCGAGTCCCAAGCGTTGATCGCGTCGCTTCGCGACGTAGCGCTCTCCTCGGGGAGCGCCTGCAGCTCGGCGACGCTCGAGCCGTCCCACGTGCTCCGAGCGATCGGCTTGGCCCCCGAACGGGCTCAGGGATCCGTCCGCTTCGGTCTCGGCCGGTTCACAACCGAGGAGGAGATCGATTACGTGATCGCACGCGTCGTGGAGGCCGTTCACCGGCTCCGCGCGCTGATCGAGGGAGGAGCACCCGATGGCTGTTGATTTCACGGACAGCGCCCTGCGCCGCGTGGGCACGCTGCTCGCCGACAAGCCGGGATCGTGGTTCCGCGTGGCAATCCGCGGTGGCGGCTGCTCGGGGCTGTCCTACTTCCTCGACGTCGTCGATGCCCCTGGCGAGAAGGACAAGCGGTTCGACTACGCGGTCGACGAGCAGCCCGTCCGGGTCTGCGTCGACCACAAGTCCTACCTGTTCCTCCTCGGAATTCGCATCGACTGGCAGGCCGACTTGGTGAAGCAGGGCTTCACCTTCGAGAACCCGAACGCCAAGCGAAGCTGCTCCTGCGGCGAGTCGTTTACCCTCTGAGTCAGTCGTCCAGGCTCGCGAAAATCGCGAGCGGCAATTCGACCCGCTCGGCCCAGGCCAACTCGTTGTGGAGGGCGTCCGCCTCCCACCAGTGAACGAGGTCGACGTCCCACGTCCAGCCCGCCGCGGCCAAGGCGTCGGCCATCTGCCGCGTCTCGCAGTAATTATCGCTCGAATCTGGATCGTCTTCCGGGAAGCCATCCCCGTCCTGGTCGCGGCACTGCCCATCGGGCCCGGGACTGCCGCCCGAGTCGAGGTAGACATGGGTGAAGCCGGCGGCCTGGTCGAGCCACAGCTCCTCCATCGCGCGCTCCTCGGCCCGGAACTTCCCCCAGCCGAGCGTGCCCGAGAGCGAGGCCGCGAAGTCCCAATCCGCCGGGTCGTGCTGCGCGATGTGCAGCGAGATCAACCCGCCGAGCGAGCTGCCCAGCACCCCGTCGAGCCCGGACGAACCGTAGGTCGACTCGACGAACGGGCGGACGTCGTCATGGACGAAAGCCGCGTAGGCATCCCCATTGCCGCCCATCGGACCGTACCCGACGTCGTCGGGGACGTGGGTGTACTCGTCGAAGCGGTCGGCGGTGTTGTCGATCCCAACGACGATCATCGGGTCGACCGTGGCCAACGCCTCCTGAAGTCGCCACCCGCCCCAGAACGCCTCGGGGTCGAAGAGATTCTGGCCGTCGTGTGCGTAGAGGACGGGGAAAGGTCCCGCCCCACCCGGGACAACCACCCGGACGTCGCGGGGCGCGAGCCCTTGCCCGAACATCCCGGGCCATCGGTCGATTCGGCAGTCGTCGGCCGGAGGGCGGACGTACGAGATCTCGCCCAGGTCATCGTACCGATAGGAACGAGCCCGCGGATCGGCGATCCACTCCGCACCGTCCGTGAACTTGTAGAACCCGCCGGCTGGGGCGGGGATCTCGACCTCTGCCCACCAGATGCCGCTCGCCCCCTCGGCCATCGCCACGGGCTCCCAGCTGCCGAAGTCCCCGGCGACCGACCACGGGCCCTGATCGGCGGTGTGCAGAAAGATCCAGGTACCCGCCCCGGTCTCGACCGGCAGCCCGCCCGACCAGGCCAGCGCGCCCAAGCCCTCCTCCACCGCAGTCGTGCCGTCGATGATCGCACGGGCGAGCGCTTCGTCGGCGGAGGACGAGGTCGGGTCGGTCGACGTCGGCTCGGTGACCGTGCCCGGCGGCTCCACCGTCTGGTGGTTGGCTCCCGGGTCCACCGGATCCGACTCGACACACGCGACCAACAGCGCCATTCCCCACATCGCATCTCCCCTTGGCCGACCGCAGGTAACCCAGCCGGCTTTCGGTGGTTACAGTAGGACAGAGGACCCAGATGGCCGCACTCGTCCTGCTGCTCTCTCTCCAAGGATGCTCGCTCTTACCCGCTACCGCCGCCGAGTCTGGCGTCGCGGTATGGCAGCCCGCGCTAGCGTCGCTCGCGGCCCAGACGCTCGAGGAGTTCCACTACCATCCCGCCGGCCTCGACGACACGACCTCGCGCGAGTGGCTCGACCGGTACATCGACCTCCTCGACTACGACCACAAGGTCTTCCTCGCGGGGGACGTCGAGGAATTTCGCACGCGCTTCGGCGCCCGGCTCGACGATGACGTCTCCGGTCGCACGCCGAACCTCGAAGCGGCCTTCGAGATCTGGAACCGGTATCGAGAGCGCCTTCGGGTCCGCATCGCCGAGGCCGTGGGCCTGCTCCACGTCCAACCCGATTTTTCGCTCGCGGAGTCGATGGACGTAGACCGCGAAAGCGCGCCCTTTCCGGCAACGGACGCCGAAGCCCGGGAGCTCTGGCGGCTATGGGTCAAGGCCGCGCTCCTCGAGGCGAAGTTGCGGGGCGATCCATCGGAGAAGACGGTCGAGCTGCTCGAGAAGCGACTCGCCCGACTGACCCGCGAGGAGGACGCCAAGGAACCGCAGGACGTGATCGAGGCGTATCTGGCCGCCCTCTGCCAGGTGTTCGATCCTCACTCCGTTTGGTTCAAACCCGCATCGAGCGACGACTTCGACATCGACCTGTCGAACTCGGTCGAAGGCATCGGCGCCACCCTGCGCTCGGAAGACGGCTACACCGTGGTCGAAAACCTGGTCGCCGGCGGTCCGGCCGACCTCTCCGGTCTGTTGCACAAGGGCGACCGGATCATCGCCGTCGCTCAGGGCGACGGGCCTCCCTCCGACGTGGTGGAGTTGCGGATCGATCGGGTCGTGAAGCAGATCCGCGGCCCGAAGGGCACGCACGTCAAGCTGACGATCATCCCCCACGATTCGTCCGACGCCGCGTTGACCCGGGTGGTGGAGATCGTTCGCGACAAGGTGCTGATCACCTCGAAAGACGCGCAACTCGAGGTCGTGCAGGTTCCGGGAAGCGCGGGGCCGGTCCGCGTGGGCTGGATCGACGTTCCGAGCTTCTACCTCGACGCCGCTGCCAGAGAGGCGGGGGACCCGGAATTCAACAGCACGACCGGCGACCTCCAGAAGCTCCTCGCCGAGGCGAGGCGGCAGCGGGTCGACGTGGTCGCGATCGACCTTCGTGAAAACGGAGGGGGTTCCCTCTCCGAAGCCGTCTCGGTGACCGGCTTGTTCATCGACACCGGACCCGTCGTCCAGATCCGCGACACCAAGAAACACACCGAAGTCATGATGGACGAGGTCCGGGGAACCGCCTGGGACGGACCGCTCGTGGTGTACACCAGCGACTTGTCCGCGTCGGCCTCGGAGATCTTCGCGGGTGCGATCCAGGACTACGGGCGAGGGTTGGTGATCGGCAGCCCCTCCACCCACGGCAAAGGCTCCGTTCAAACGGTCATGGACCTCGAGGCGGCGTTCCACGTCAAGGTGCGATCTGCCCCCGACGAGCCGATCGCCGGCGCGCTCAAGCTCACCACCCACGCGTTCTACCGGGTGTCGGGCGCATCCACCCAGATCGAGGGCGTACACGCCGACGTGGTGATCCCCTCGCCGTGGGAGGGGTACGACTACGCCGAAAAAGACCTCGATCACGCGCTGCCCTTCTCCAAAATCGACCCGCCGGTGCCGCACCCGATTCTCGGGACCCCGGGTGCCTTTGCCGTCGCGCTCCAGGCGGGCACCGACGCTCGGGTTCAACAGGACCCGTGGTTCAAATGGCAAGCGGAGGACGTCGCCGAGCGCGAGACCGCCAAGCGGGACCACGCGATGAGCCTGAACGAAGTCGAGCGTCGGAAGGAGAAGGCCCTTGTGGACCGGAAGCGAGCCGAACGCGGACTCCCACCGAGCTCGACGCTCGGGACGGAACCCGGCGTAGCGCTGCCCCCCTCGATCGCGCCCGCGTTTCCGGCCTGGGCCGTCGTCAAGGTCAAGGCCGACGCCTCGCCGGACACCGCCCCGGATTACGTGTTCGCGGAGTCGCTCCGGATCACCGCCGATTACGTCGCCGCTTTGAAGGCGCCGAACTGACCGGGTGGGCCCGCAACGCCTCGAGGGCCAGTTCGAGATCGCCATGAAGCGGCGCCCGCACGTCCCCCGCCGACGAAACATGCACAAAGTCACGCACTAACCCGGCTTTTTCTGCGAAAAAACGCCGAGTCGGGAAATCGCGACCGGCGACCGCGTGCCCGCGGGAAGCCAGCGCGGACAGCGCGCGAACCGGGCTGCCGTTCACGTACAGGCGCACCAACGAGTGCGTGGCCACCGACTCGAGCCGCTCGAAGCGCCCCCCCGGGAGCGACCCGCCCGCGCCGGTGTCCCCGACCACGAGCGCCACGACCTCGGTCGCCTTCCCGATCGCGCCGGACGGCCTTCCCCGCCACGGACCGGTCGATCGCCCACCGGGGACCGCCCAGGACTCGAGGGCCGGACCCCGTTCCAGCACCGCCACCGTCTCCACCTCGTGGGTCTGGGGAAACAGGTCGATCGGCTGGAGCGCCCGCACCCGCTGCCCGTGCGCCGCCAACACGTCGAGGTCGCGGGCGAGGGTCTCCGGACCGCACGACACGTACACCATGCGGGTGGCCAGGGTGGCGGCCCGAGCGAGCGCGCCCGGGTCGGAGCCGCGGCGAGCGGGGTTGAGGATCACGAGGTCGAACCGAGTATCCGGTTGGTAATCCTCGACCCGGGCCTGCACGACCTCGACGTTGGGCGGGGCCGCGGCCCGAGCGGCCGCCACCGCCGACGGAACCTCCTCCACCGCCACCACCCGCTTCCGGCCAGGGGCCAACGCCAGCGCGTAGGCCCCGACCCCGGCGTAGAGGTCGAGCACGGTCTCCGCCCCTTCGGCGGCGCTGCGAACCACGTCGTGCAGCACGGCCGCCTGGCCCGGATCGACCTGAAAGAACGCGCCGGGAAAGAGGCGGTAGGTAGTGGATTCCACCACCTCGACCAAGTCGGCCTTGCCCGCCAGAGGGCGAGGGGCGCTCCCCATCACCCGCTTTCCGACCGGGTCGGCCTGCGAGATCGCCACCGACGTCAGACCGGGCACGGCGGCCATCACTGCGCGCCCCGCCCGCGCCCCGCCGTCGAGGTCGCCGTGGACGGCGAGCACGAGCTGGAGCTCCTGGGTCGCGGCGGAGATCCGCAGGTCGATGCTGTGGACTGCGGTGCGCCCGCCGAGCCAGTCGAGCAGCGGCGGCAACGCGGCGCGGAGGCCCGGCGCGAGGACCCCGCAGTCCGGCGTGTTCAGCACCTCGTGGGTCGCCGGACTGTACAAACCGGCCACCGCGCGCCCGCCCCGGTGCCCGATCGGCAGTTTCAACCGATGCCGGTAGGCCTCGGTGCGCGCCGAACCGAGGATCGGCCGGGCGGTGGGCAGCGCGAGGTGCGGAAACCGGGCGAGGGCCGCGGCGAGCCGGGCGGCTTTGCGCCTGAGTTGCTCCGCGTAGGGCGACCCCATCCCGGGACAGCCCGGACAGCGCGGGTGATGGCGACACTCCATCAGGGCGGCCTTGTGTTCGTGACGCACGACGCGTCGGTGCAGCTCATCGCGCACGCCCCGGTGCCAAAGCAGTCCAGCGTGCAGTCCTGAGAGCACAGGAGGATCTCGCACGAACCGGCACCCGAGCAGGACAGGGTGCAGCCCTGCCCCGGACAAGCGAGGGACACCACGCCGGCCCCGGAGTTGGAGACGACGCAATCCCCGCCCGCGCACTCCAGGGTGACGGGGCCGACTGCCGAGTGCTCGAGCGTGCACTCCCCTCCGTCGCAGGTGAAGTCGCACGGTTGGGCGGTCTGGCATTCAAACGCGCAACCGCCGTCTTCGCACGACCCGCGGCACGACCCGTCCTCGGCGCAGACAAAGCCGTTGGCCGGGATGCCATCCCCGCACGCCGCCAACAGGACCAGCACACCCACCACCCAGGGCATGAACCACCTCCGTTCGCGGCGAATGTGCCCCGCGCGGCGAGGCCGTGCTACACCGCGCGAGGGGACACCATGGAAGACCACGAAGAACGCGACCCCTGGATGTCGTGGGTCCCGATCCTGCTCCACGTCGTCGGCGCGGCCCACCTGTTGCTCGGCGTCGGCGGGATCCTATTCCTGACAGGCGCCGGAGGACTCATGGCAACAAGCGGAGTCGGGAACGACGGGGCGTGGGTGTTCGGAGTGATGCTCCTCGAGGCCGTTTTCATCGGCGGCGTGACCTTTGGTATCGGAGCCGTGCACTTCGCCGCCGGATGGGGCTTCGGACGGGGGGCTAAGTGGGGCTGGTTCGGGGCGTTGATCCTCGGAGCGATCTGGGCACCGTCCGCGTGCCTGCCGGTGGGCGTCGCGATCCTCTACGGCTGTCTGAACCAGCGCACGCGGACCCGGTTCATCGGATGAGCTGCCCGAGCCCGATCGCGAGCCCGATCCCCACCACGATCTGGCGAACGCGACCGGGCCCCAGGCTGAGCGCGAAGCCCGCGCCCCACCTTCCCCCGGCGGTGGCGGCGATCGCGAGCAGCAAGGCGAGCCCCAGCTGGGCCTGACCGGCCCATAGGAACGAAGCCGTGGCGGCGCCGTTGATCACCAACGCGGCCAGCGACTTGAGCGCGTTTGCGCGATGGACGTCGGTCTCGCCGGTCAGCGAGAACGCAGCGAGCATGAGGATGCCGATCCCGGCACCGAAGAAGCCGCCGTACACGGCCACCGCCAGCTGCAGCAGCGCCAGCCCGACGATCGACCCCGACCCGATTCGGCCTTTGGCCCAGCGATGGATGGGTTCGGCGGCCGCGAACAGGCCAGTGGCGCCGAGGACCAGCACCGGGACGAGCCGGTCGAACACCTCCTCACCGGCCGCGACCACGACCTGAGCGCCGACCACTCCCCCGATCCCGCTCGGCACGACGACCGCCACGAGGCGCGAACGCGGGATCTCGCGCAACCGGTCGCGATAGCCCCACAGCGCGCTGCCGGAGCCCCAGACGAGGCCCACCGTGCTCGTGGCGTTGGCCGACAGCGACCCGAGACCTAGCGCGAGCAGCGCGGGAAAAGTGAGGAGGGACCCTCCTCCCGCCACGGCGTTGACCGCGCCTGCTGCCACGCCGGCGACCACGAGCAGAACGATCTCGCCCAGACTCATCGCCCGAGCTCCGCGCGCAACGCCCGCCCGGTCGGGGTGTCGAGCTTGGCAACCCGTTTCGGCGGGCCCTCGCCGACCACGCGACCGCCAGCCGCTCCCCCTTCAGGACCCACATCAATCACATGATCGGCTTGGGCGATCACCCCCAGGTGGTGCTCGATCGCGATGGCGGTGTGGCCGGCGTCGACCAGCCGATGCAACACCCCGAGCAACAACGCGACGTCGGAGAGGTGGAGTCCGGTGGTGGGCTCGTCGAGGAGGTAGAGCGCATGCCCGATCCGCGCGGTCAACCCCGAAGCGAGCTTGACCCGTTGGGCCTCCCCCCCGGACAGCGTGGTCGCGGGCTGGCCGAGCGTCAGGTATCCGAGCCCGACATCCGCCAGGGCTTGCAGCGGTCGGGAGAGCAACCGGTGCGCCGAGAACAGCGCGACCGCCTCGTCGACCCGCATCGCCAGGATGTCGGCGATCGACCGATCTCGCCAACGCACCTCGAGCGTCTCTCGGTTGTAGCGACGACCGGCGCACGAATCGCAGGTCACCCAGACGTCGGGGAGGAAGTGCATCTCCACGAGCGTCGCGCCGCGACCCTCGCACAGCTCGCAGCGCCCGCCGGGGGTGTTGTACGAGAACCGCCCCGGCTCCCATCCGCGGACGCGGGCGGCCGGCGTCTCGGCGAACAGCCGCCGCAAGCCGTCGAACATCCCGGTGTAGGTGGCCGGGGTGGAGCGCGGGGTGCGCCCGATCGGCGCCTGGTCGATCACCACGATCTCGTCGGGAACGAGGTCGGCGTCGATCCCAGCCAGCGGCGCCGGCCGAGCCGCCGCGTCGCCGCGCAGCGCGCGCAACGCAGGCGCCAGGGTATCGAGAACCAAGGTACTTTTCCCAGATCCGGAAACCCCGGTCACCGCGGTCAGCACGCCCAGCGGGAAGCGAACCCGGCCCCCCTGCAGGTTGTGCCCTCGCGGCTCGCGCACCGTGATCCACCCGCGCGGCTTCCGAACGGAGGGGCGGGGCGGCACCCGCTCGACCCCCGAGAGCCAACGACCGGTGAGCGACAGGGGGTTTACCCGGATTTCCTCGGGCGTTCCGGTGGCGATCACCGACCCGCCCTGGATGCCTGCCAGCGGGCCCAGGTCGATCACGTGGTCAGCCCGCCGAATGGTGTCGGGATCGTGCTCCACCAACACCACCGTGTTTCCGAGATCGCGGAGGCCCTCGAGCGCATGGACCAGCCGGTCGGTGTCGCGCGGGTGCAAGCCGATCGTGGGCTCGTCGAGCACGTAGGTCGTGCCGGTGAGCGCGCTTCCGAGCTGGCTCGCCAGGCGTATCCGCTGGGACTCCCCGCCCGAGAGCGTGTCGGCAGCCCGATCCAGGGTGAGGTACCCGAGGCCGACATCCACGAGAAACCCAAGACGGCGGCCCAGTTCGAGGAGCGGACGCGCGGCGACGACGGCGGCCTCGCCGCTGAACCCCCAGGAACGGACCGCGTCGCGCGCCGCCGCGACGCTGCGCCCGGTGAAGGCGGCGATCCCCTCCCCGCCGACGGTCACCGCGAGCAGCTCCGGTCGGAGCCGCCCGCCCTCGCACGCCCGGCAAGGCCCCTCGGCGAACAGCCAGTCGAGCCGCCCAGCCCAGCCGTCGAGCAGGGTATAGAGGCCGATCCAGGCCCGCTCCTCAGCGACCTGTCGCCGCGACTGGCCCCACTGGGCCGACCAACGCACGGCCAGCGGCTCGGCCGAGCCCTCGAGCATCTGGTCCCGGGTGGCGGTCGACCATCCGGCAACCGGTCGCTTCGCCTCGGCGGCGAGCACGCCGTCGATCAGCGCCCGGGTGCGCCCCGACCGCGCGAGCGCAGCCGAAGCCCGCGGATCGAGGGCTTCCCAGAACGGCTTCTCAGGCGCAGGGAACAGCCGATCCAGTTGAACCCGCCGGGCGAGACCGAGCCCCTGGCACGCGCCGCAGGCGCCGACCTGACTGTTGAACGAAAAGTGGCGCGGGGTGAGCGCTCCCGAGAACGCCGCTCCGTGATCGGGACAGGAGGCCACAGCCTCGAAAATCCGCTCGTCCCCGCCCTCCCGGGGCCGGAACGCGGCGCGACCACCGCCGAGTTCGAACGCCCGAAGTACCCCATCGGCGACCCGTTCGCGGCTCGCCGTCGCGGGATCGAAGCGGTCGATCACCAGCCGAAAGGGTTGTGCCAGCAACCGCTCGGCGGCCTCGTCGCCAAGGTCCACCTCCCGGTCCGCGAACACCCGCGTCCACCCGGCGCCCCGAAGCTCCTGTCGCCGGGCGGGCGGATCGGCGGCGGCGGGACAGTCGGCGAGGAGCCAGCCGGCCCCTGGCGCCGCAGCGAGCGCGGCGGCCGCCTCGGATGGGCTCCAGGGCCGGACCGCCCGCCTGCACACCGGGCAGTGGGCGATCCCCACCCGGGCCCACAGCACCCGGAGCACGTCGTGGATCTCGGTGACCGTCCCCACGGTCGAGCGCGGGTTGTGCCCCGCGTTTCGCTGGTCGATCGCGATCGCCGGCTGAAGGCCCTCGATCCGGTCGAGGGGCGCACGCTCCATCCGTCCGAGGAATCGCCGGGCGTAGGTCGAGAGCGACTCGACGTACTGCCGCTGGCCCTCGGCGAAGATCGTGTCGAACGCCAGCGAGGTTTTCCCCGATCCGCTGGGCCCGGTGATCACGGTCAGTCGCCCGTGCGGGATGTCGACGTCGACCCCGCGCAGGTTGTGCGCCCGGGCACCTCGCACCCGGATGGCGCCAGA
>CANLGQ010000078.1 GCA_947490265.1 Pseudomonadota bacterium
AGCACTTCAGGGCTTTTCAAGCCATCTTTTCACGTTCCTTAATAACTCTCCCGCTCAGACCGAGGCTGCGCGCTTGGTCAAGGTCTAGGCTGTGCTGCGTAGCCGCGCTAAGGGGGCCGGGCTGGGGCGTCGACAAGTGGTAAGTCAACGGACTTTGACTCCGTTATCCGTAGGTTCGAATCCTACCGCCCCAACGCCCACTTTGGGGGATGCGACCATGTACGGCGAGATCGTGTTGTTCAGTGGGAACGCCAACCCTGCGCTTGCCGATCGGATCTGCAACCAGATGGGCGTGCCGCTCGGTGCCGCGCGAGTGGGCCGGTTCTCCGACGGCGAGATCCGCGTCGAGATCGAGCAGAACGTACGCGGTCGCGATATTTTTCTGATCCAGTCCACGTGCGCCCCCGCGAACGACAACCTGATGGAGCTGCTGATCCTGACCGAGGCGTGCAAGCGAGCCTCGGCGGGCCGGGTGACGGCCGTGATGCCCTACTTCGGCTACGCCCGTCAGGATCGAAAAGTCGCGTCGCGGGCCCCCATCTCTGCGAAGCTGGTGGCCCAGCTGATTCAGGCCGCGGGGGTCGATCGCGTGCTCACGATGGACTTGCACGCCGGCCAGATTCAGGGCTTCTTCGACATCCCGGTCGACAATCTCTACGCGCTCCCGGTCTTGCTGAGGCATCTCCGCGAGAACCTGATGACCCCCAATCCGGCGGATACGGTGATTGTTTCCCCAGACGCGGGCGGGGTCGAACGGGCCCGTAGCTTCGCCCGCCGCGTCGGTGCGGGCCTCGCGATCATCGACAAGCGGCGTCCGGGGCCAAATGAGTCCGAGATCATGCACATCATCGGCGACGTCTCGGGAAAGACCGCGGTGATCGTCGACGACATGATCGACACGGCGGGGACGCTGGTGAAGGGCGGTGCGGCCGTGAAGAATGCCGGTGCGAGAGCTGTGTTCGCGATGGCCACCCACGCGGTCCTCTCCGGCAGCGCGTATGCGAGGATCGCCGAATCGTCGCTCGAGAAGGTGCTTGTAACGGATACTATTCCGCACGCAGCGCCGGGCGCCAAGGTAGAGACGCTGACGGTTGCCTCGGTGTTCGCCGAGGCGATCCGCGCGATCCACTTCAACGACTCGATCTCCAAGTTGTTCCTCACTGAGAAGACCTGAGCGCCCATCCTGTTGCCGACCGGTCGCACCCTGGCTACATAGGCGGGCCTCGCCGGCGGGCTCGTACCGACCGCGTGAGGACAACCGGCCGTCCCGGTCACCCGCGTGGTGGTCCTGGTCCAGGGGAAGCCGCTGCGGTGGTGCGTCCACGCGCGAGCGCTGCTCCCGGTACCTCGGATCCATTGCGGAGGGCCCACGCCGATCCTGAGGAAGAACCATGGAAGCCAAGATCGAAGCGACCGTCCGCACCGACCCGGGTGGCAAGAGCCACGCTCGGAAGCTGCGCGCCAAGGGGCAGGTCCCTGGCGTGATCTACGGGGCAGGGAGCGACGCCACCCGCATCACGTTCGCGCCTCGTAGCCTGACCGATGCCTTCGACGTCACGCAGAACCGCAACACCATCGTGCTGCTCGCGGTCGGATCGGAGTCGATCCCGTGTCTCGTCGGCGAGGTGCAGCGCCATCCGCTCGGTCGCGAGATCGAGCACGTCGACTTCATTCGGGTGACGAAAGAGCAGCCGGTATCGGTGATGATCCCGGTCAATCCGATCGGTCGCCCGGCCGGTGCGGTTGCCGGCGGTCGCCTGCGGGTGATCCGCCGCGAGCTGCGCGCCCGTTGCCAATACGACAAGATCCCGCAGAAGTTCGACCTCGACGTCTCCGAGATGGAGATCGGGGACTTCTACCGCGTGTCCCGCGTGGCAGGCGGCGAAGGCGTCGAGGTGCTCTTCGAGCAGGACTTCAACGTGCTGACCGTCGAGGGCAAGAAGGCCGATCTCGAGACGCCCGAGGGCGCTGCCGCCGCCCCGGCCGCCGCTGCAGCGGCCAAGGGCTGAACCCGGCGATGTTCCTTGTGGTCGGCCTCGGCAACCCCGGCACCCGCTACGCGAGAACTCGGCATAACGCCGGGTTCATCGTGGTGGACCAGCTCGCGGACCGTTGGGCGGCCCCGGTCGATCGCAACCAGTTTGGTGCGGAAGTGGGATCGGCGCGGTTGCCGGCCCGCGGAAACGCTCCGGAGCAGGCGGTCGTCCTTGCGAAGCCACAGGGCTACATGAACCTGTCGGGTCAGCCCGTGGCCTCCCTCAAAGGGTATTACAAGGTGGCGAACGAGGACATCGTCGTCGTTCACGACGATGTTGACCTGGCGTTCGGCGACATTCGCGTCAAGGTCGGCGGCGGGCACGGGGGCCACAACGGCCTTCGCGACCTGGCGAATCGACTGGGCGACCCGGGCTTTGTCCGCGTTCGGTTCGGCGTCGGGCGGCCGCCAGAGGGCTGGGATACCGCCGATTACGTACTTTCGAAGTGGACGTCCGAAGAGCAGGTCGCGATCGATGCGGGCCTGGTCGTCGAGGCGGCCGCAGCAGTGGAAAATGTCATCCGGCTGGGAACCCAGGCGGCGATGAACCAGCACAACACCAAGGCCAAAGCGCGACCCGCGCCGTAGCCGAGGCCGCGGCTCACCGGCCGCGTCTGCATCCAGGAGGCTCAGTGCTTCACGAATACGAGACTATGATCGTCATCCGCCCCGACCTCGACGATGCCGTCACTACCGGCATCATAGAGAAGCTCGAGGGTGTGGTCGTCGACAAGCAGGGAACCATCCTCCTGCGCGACGATTGGGGCAAGCGCAAGCTGCAGTACCCGATCGCCAAGCAGCAGAAGGGACACTATGTGATGCTGAACTACCTTGTCGGTCCCGATGTGATCGCGGAGCTCGAGCGCCGGATCCGGATCGACGACAACGTCATTCGCTTCCTCACCGTGAAGGTCGCGGAGTCGGTCGACGTGCCGACCCGGCTGGAGCAGGCCGCAGAGCAGCGCCGGGTTCGCGAGGTCGAGGCCAAGGCCCGTGCCGAGGCGGAGGCGCGCGAAGCCGAGCATCATCACGGGCACGACCGCGACGACGACGAAGACGAGCCTCAGTACAGCTGAAAAATCCGGCTCCGGCGCGTTCCGTCTCGGGACCACCGGCTGGCCAGGGGAGAACCCATGCGCGTCATTCTGAAGAAAGAAGTCCACAACCTCGGCGACGCCGGCGACATCGTGAAGGTGGCCGCGGGATATGGTAGGAATTTCCTGCTTCCACGCGGTCTTGCCATCCCGGCCTCCGAGACGAACGAGAACCGGTCCGCTCACGAGAAGCGGATGGCCGACGCCATCAAGCGCAAGCAACTCGCCGGCGCCAAGGAGTTGGGTGCCCGGCTCGACGCCCAGGCGGTGTCGATTCGGCGGGAGGCCGGGGAAGACGAGAAGCTCTTCGGTTCGGTCACGAACCGCGACATCGCCGATGCGCTGGCGGTGGAGGGGATCGAGGTCGATCGCCGCGCCATCCAGCTCGCCGATCCGATTCGGGCCATTGGCTTGTTCACGGTTCCGGTGCGGCTGCACCGCGAAGTTACGGCTCACCTGCGCGTCTACGTCATCCGCGCCTGATCGGGCGTGTCGGTCCGCGCCACCCCGCATGCGCCCGAGGCCGAGCGTGCCCTGCTCGGCGGGCTCATCCTGCGCCCTGAGTTGATCGCCGTCGTGGCCGAGATCGTCGGCCAAGACGACTTCTGGCGTCGTGAGCACGGAGAGCTGTTCCGCTTGCTCGCCGACATGAGCTCGCGGGGCGGCACGGTGGATGCGATCACGGTCCCGATTCGCGTGGGGTCCGATCCGGATCGCTACGGGGGCACGTCCTACGTCGCCGAGCTCGTCGACCAGGTTCCGTCCACGGCGAACCTCGCCCACTACGCGGAGATCGTCCGGAGCCGCTCGCTGGCCCGTCAGCTCACCCACGTGGCCACAGCCCTGGCCGACGAGGCGAGTGCGGCGCCCGACACGGTGGAGGAGCTGGTCGACCGGGCCGCGAACGAGATCCTCGGCATCGGCCGCACGCGTGGCCGCGGCGGCTGGTCCGCGATCAGCACGATCCTCGACGACGAACTCGTCCGCATCGAGAAGGTCTATGACGCCCGGGACCGCGGGGGGCCAGGCGGCTATCCGACCGGCTTCATCGATCTCGACGAGCAGCTCGACGGGCTCCATCCGACCGACCTCGTCATCCTCGCCGCGCGTCCCGGGATGGGGAAGACGGCGCTCGCGCTCAACATCGCGCTCAACCTCGCGCTCGATTCGAAGCGTTCGGTCGGGGTATTTTCCTTCGAGATGGGTCGAGGTCAGCTCGTCACCCGGCTGCTCTGTTGCCACGCGATGGTCGACAGCGGAAAGCTCAAGACGGGGCGGCTCGACCAGGAGGATTGGGACCGCTTGACGACGGCGGATGAGTTCATGCGCCCCACCCGGGTGTTCATCGACGACACGCCGAACCTGTCGATCGGCGATGTGCGCGGTCGGGCGCGGCGGCTGAAGTCTGAGCATCCCGACCTCGGCCTCGTCGTGCTCGACTACCTTCAATTGATGCGCGGTGAGGATCCCCGGGCGAGCCGGGAACAGCAGATCAGCGGCATCTCGCGCGGGCTGAAGATCCTCGCGAAGGAGCTTGAGGTCCCGGTGCTGGCGCTGAGCCAGCTCAACCGCGGCGTGGAGGCACGGCAGGAGAAACGGCCGCTCGTGAGCGATCTCCGAGAGTCTGGGGCGATCGAGCAAGACGCCGACGTCATCCTGTTCATCTACCGCGACGAGCTCTACAACAAGGAGACGCCGGATCAGGGAATCGCCGAGGTGATTATCGCCAAGCACCGCAACGGTCCGACCGGGACGGTGCGCCTTGCATTCCAGGGAATGTACACGCGCTTCGACAACCTCGACCACCGCCCGCTCCGCCTGACCTAGGACTGCCGACGTCTGCCTCCACAGCCCCTTTATGCGCAGCCGGCTTGACCTTGGGCGCCGACTCCGGTACGCAGGGTTGCCCGGCGGGTCACACCCTGCACCATCCCGGCCCGTACGCCCCATCGGGGATCGTCGGGCCACCCCCTTGAGGAAGCGACATGGAAAAGTCCGAGCTCCTGAGCGCCTTCGAGAGCCGCGTTGGCCAGTTCGAGAAGTTCCAGGGCTACATCGAGCGCGCGCAATCCCAGTCGTCTCGGTTCGCGAAGGCGGTGGTGGACAAGGTCGTGCAAGACAACGAGCAGAAGTCGCTCGAGGTCGTGCTGGAGCTGATTCCGCTCACCGCCGACATGGATGAGATCGTCGCGCAGTTCATCGGGGATCGCGAAGCGCTCGTGGCCACCGTCCAGGAGGCGCAGTTTCAGTTGGAGGAGCTCGAACTCCGCAAGGAGATCGGCGATCTCTCCGATGAGGCGTTCGAGGCCGACGCGAAGCAGTACCGTAGCGCGGTGGCGAGGGTAGACGCCCAGGTCGCCGCGATTGACGAGGAGCTGGGGCGCTTCAAGGTGGTGCTCGGGAAGTGGAGCGAGCTCGGCACCAAGGCCGGGGTTTTGCAGCAGCAGGGGGTAGAGGCCCAACCGGAGGCGGCTTCCGCCGCGGCTCAGGGACAGCAGGATCGGGAGGAGATCGAGATCGACGACTTCGGCGCCGACGAGGTCGACGTCGATCCGGCGTCCGACGAGGCCATCGCGCTGGAGGAAGCCGAGCCGGCAGGCAAGAAGAAACCGGCTCCGGCGAAGAAGGCGACCTCGACCGCGCCGAAGGCGGCGGTGTCGGATAGCGACGAGAGAGGCGATGGGTTCGAGGTGGGGGATCTCGACATTCTCGGCGACGACGAGGAGGTCGAGCTCGACGGTGCGGAGAGCGTCGCTCCCGCAGAGGAGAAGAGCGATCGGCCCCGGCGCGCCGTGTTGCTGTACCAGGAGGGCACTCCGGAGGAGCAGATTTACCCGTTCTCGGCGGATATTCTCTCGATCGGGCGCGGTCGCGACAATGACGTTCAGGTCAAGAACGACTCGAAGGTCTCCCGCTACCACTGCAAGCTGTATCGGCGCGGGCCGAACTTCTATGTGGAGGACAACAAGAGCGCGAACGGCACCCTGGTCAACGGCGAGCTCATCACCGAGCGTCGCCTCTTCGGTGGGGAGGAGGTCATTATCGGCGAGACCTTCTTCCGTTTCCGGATCCTCGACTGAGCGACGAGCCCTCGGATGCGGAGCGCCTCCGCACGCTCCTTCGACATGACCTGCGGAGTCCGCTGGCGGTGATCCTCGGGCGCTGCGAGCTGCTGGCCGCCGGCACGAGCGGCCCGCTGAACGAAGGTCAAGCTCGCTCGGTGTCGGCGATCAGCCGTGCGGCGGCGAAGATGCTGGTGTTACTCGATGAGGCGGCTCGGGGCCGCTAGGTGTCCACGTCCCTCGCGACGGTTTTCCGTTGCGCTTCGCCCTGGGGTCGTTAGGACTATTCGGAGCTTCTTGGTTTCTTGACCGTGAAAGGGAGAGCGGATGGCCCGCCGTCGGGGCACCTACCTGGGTCCCGTCTACTACACAACGTACCAAGTGGCCAAGTTCCTGGGGGTTTCGCTCCCGACCGTGGTCAATTGGGTCAACAGCGGGCTCCTCGCCGCCCACCGCACGCCCGGCGGGCACCGGCGGATCGCCCACAACGATATCATCGCCTTTGCTCGGGCACACAACTACCCGGTGGGTCGCGAATTGTTGGAGGCTGGCTCCGGCCAGCGCAAGGTGCTCATCGTCGATGACGAGACCGATTTCTCCGAGATGGTGCGCGAGTACCTCTCTCTTCGGGGCGGATTCGAGGTCGAAGTGGCAGACTCGGGTTTCCAGGCGGGGCTCACCGTCGCCCGGTTCAAGCCCGACCTGATCCTCATGGACATCATGATGCCCGACATGGATGGCTTCCAGGTCTATCGCTTGCTGTGTGAAGACCCGGAGACCCGGCACATTCCGGTGATCGCCTGCACGGCCTACCGCGACGCGTCGGTCGACGCCCGGGTTCGGGAAGAGGGCTTCGACGGCTTCGTGGAGAAGCCGCTCCAGCTTGAGCACTTGCTTGATCTCGTGAGGGATAAGCTCGGCATCCCGGTGTCCGCCTAGGGGCGCTCCCCGCGTCGAGGAGCGAGCGCCGGTCCGCCGCGTCGACCGAGGGGCTCGGCGGAGAGGGCCCTTGGTGGGCGGTCACACTCGCGCCGCACCGCCACGAGTTCGGCGGCGATGGCGATGGCGATCTCCAAGGGGGTTTCTGCCGACAGATCGAGGCCGACCGGGGCGGAGAGCCGCGTGAACAGGGACGGGTCGAGCCCGGCCGCCTCCCAGCGGATCAAGAACCGGGCGACCTTTGCACGACTGCCGATCATCCCCATCCAGCCAAAGGTCTTGGGGAGGAGGACCTCCCCGATGGCCTGGTCCAGCGCGTGGTCATGGGTCGCAATGAGCCACCACGCGTCGCGGGAGCCCGGCGTGGCCTTGGCCGCTGCGATCGGATCGCCACAGAGGAGCGTGCAATTCGGGAACCGCTCCGCGGTGAGTAGCTCGTCCCGGTCATCAACGACGGTCAGCGCGAAGCCGAGCCCAGTCAGCAGCGGAGCCAGGGCCGCCGCAACGTGTCCAGCGCCGAAGAGGACGAAAGGTTCGCGTACTTCCAGTGGTTCCACGTACACCTCCACCTGACCGCCGCAGCACATCCCCAGGTCATGGACCAGGTGCGCCGCCCAGCGCACCGGTCGCCCGGTCGCCAGGACCTCGCGACACAGGGCGAGGACCCGGTGCTCGAGGGCGCCACCGCCGATCGTGCCGACCAACCCACCGTCGGCGCGGAACAGCAAACGCGCTCCGGCGGACCGCGGCGTGGAGCCGCCGGCGGCGATCACCGTGGCGAGAGCCGCCGGTTGTCCCAGCCGGATCGCCTCTGCGGCGGCTGCGAAAACCTGCATCACCTGCCCCTCTCGGTTCCCCGGGGATGACCCGCCGAGGCGATTCGTCTAACCTGTCGGCCGCGATGGGTCGTCTCCTCCCCCTGCTGGCCGTTGGTTGGTGCGCTGCTGCCCGAGCGCAGGCGCCGGTGGAGTCCGCGTCGCTGCCGGCCAGCCTGGAAGGGGACTTTGCGTGGCAGCGGGTGGGATTGGTGACGTCCACGCCATCGGACCTCGCCGTCGTCCCAGCGGCTTCGGGTGCTTGGGTGGCGATCACCGACCACGGGGAGGTCTGGCTCACGGTCGACGCCGGCGGCACGTTCAACCGGATCCTGGGTTCGGCGACCGCCGAGACCGAACCGCGGCGACGGATCGAGGCTCGGATCCAGGAGCTGGTCGACGAACTCGCCGCGGCCCTGGCCGGGGCGGCGAGCTTCGACCCCACTGCAGTGGATGCTTCGGCGGCCGAGGTGCTCGAGCGCGAGATCGGCGCGCTGCAAGACCAGCTCGACGAATTGGGTCGCGACGATGCCGGCACGGTGGTGGCCGACCGAAGCCTCCGGCCCCGAATCTGGGCAACGGAGGACGCCATCTTCGCGGGCCGGGCCGACGGACTGTGGCGCACCGAGGACCTCGGCGGGACGTGGCGGCAGGTGATGGACGTTCCGACCCACGGGCTCGCCAGGGTCCCGGGTCGCACGCTGTGGGCGGCCGGGACCGACGACGGCATGCGGTTTTCGGTCGACGGCAGGAGTTGGCTCGACCCGGAGGACGGGACCGAGGGGCTCGCCGTCTTCGACGTGGTCCCGGGTCACGACGGGGTGTGGGCGGGAACGGCGGACGGCCTGTGGTTTGCCGCCGACGCCCAGTCCTGGCAGAAAGTAGGTGGAACCGACTCAGTTTTGCGCGTGCGGCCGGATCCGGACTGGGTGCGGGGGGCCTGGGTGGCCACGCCGTCGGGTGTACTGCGCACCGACGACGGGGGCGGCACGCTCCGCTCGGGGCTCGGTGCCCAGGTTCCGGGCGTCTCGTCGTTGCTTTGGCTAGGACCGGGCCGGCTCCTGGCCGTCGGCAGCGATGGGCTCTGGGAATCGCTCGATGCGGGGACGACCTGGTCGGCGCGGTCCAATGGGCTCACCGATTCCGATACTCGCGCCGTCGCCCAGGATGGGACTACGCTGCTGTTGGCGAGCGCGGATGGGATCTATCGACTTGTGGAAGGGTCCGGAGCGGTGCCCGCCGCCCCGCAGCTTCCCTCGCTTGCGCTGGAGCCGTTGATCGAAGCGGCGACCCACCGCCGAGAGCTGGTGCAGCGTACGGGGAACCGGTCGGCGGCCACCGTCCTCCCCGTGCTGCACGTCGACGGCGACTGGGCTCAGGTCAGCGCGCTGGACTGGGCCCTGCTGACCGGCACGACGCGCACCGGAGGCGCCGCGTGGGGGGTGTCCATGAGCTTGAGCTGGGCCCCCGGCGATCAAGCCAGCCTCGACGAGGCGTTGCTGCCGATCGAAGCGAGGTGGCTCACCGACGAAGGGGCGATGTCTACCGCTTTCGCCGCAGCGGAGAGCCGCGATGCCTCGCGGTATCGGATCGCCCTTTCCCAACAGGTCGCTGATCTCTACTTTGCGCGCGCCGAGTTGGTGGCCGCAGCATCGGTTCACACATCGGTCGGCGAGGCTGTGAAAACCAGGCTTCGTATCGAAGAGATCGATGCGCGACTCGACTCGCTCACCGATGGTGCCGTGTCCCGCTTGAGCCAGGATCCGACTCGGGAGAACCCTTGATGTTTCATGTGCTGATGTCCGTCTCGGTAGCGATAGCCGAAACGCCGCCGTCTTCTAGAATTTCCTTGAACCATGCTCCCGCTGAGGCGTTGGCCGGGCTCGACGAGGTCGACGACCAGGAGGCCGCTGCCATCGTGGGCCTGCGGGTCGCGCGGGGCCGGATCTCCAACATCGAAGAGTTGCGGGTGCTTCCCGGCTTCGACGACCCGACGCTCGCCAGTCTCAGGCGAGGCACCCAGATCGAGGTCGACGCAGCGACCGGCGCGCGCAAGGAGTACGGGTCGGCCGACGAGGTTTTGGCCGAGTTCCAGGGTGAGCCCAACATCCAGGCCGTCCAGGCTTGGTCGAACGACTATGCGCAGACGAGTCCCGAGACCGTCCGACGCTGGCTTCGCCAGTCCAAGGCCTTCGCAGCGCTTCCGGCAGTCGACCTCGACTACGACTTCGACATGGGGTTCGACACCGGGTACCAGTACTACGTGGTTTCTGGCTTGCCAGCTCCGACATCTCCCGACGATGACCTGTTCGATGCTCTCGACGACGCGAGCCGCGATCAGTCGCAGGGCTTCGGCGTGTCGCTCTCGTGGGATCTCGACAAGCTCGTGATGTCGTCGGAGCGGATCCGGGTCATTGGCGAGATGCAGGACGTCGTGAAGCTGCGCGACAAGACCCTCGGGGAAGTGACCCGCCTGTACTTCGAGCGGCGTCGGCTCCAGGTCGAGCAGCTCTTGAACCCGAAGACCGACCTTTCGGGTCAGATCAAGGACCAGCTCAAGCTGCTCGAGATGACGGCCAACCTCGACGCCTTCACCGGAGGGCGCTTCTCGCAAGCCCTCTCGACGGCCGCACCGCCTGCCGGCGGTTAAGGCTCCACCGCCCGGGAGCTGCGGTGCACCAGACCCTGACGATCCTCGACTTCGGAAGCCAGTATACCCAGCTCATTGCTCGGCGTGTCCGCGAGATGGGCGTGTTTTGCGAGATCCGACCGTGTACGGACCCCGCGCCGTCCCGGGTCGGAGACCGGATCGGCGTCATCCTGTCGGGCGGCCCCGCGTCGGTGCTGGGCCCCGATGCACCGGCGTTCGATCAGGGCTGGCTCGAACTCGGGCTGCCTGTCCTCGGGATCTGCTACGGGATGCAGCTACTCGCCAATGCGCTCGGCGGTCGCGTAGCGGCCGGGATCGCTCGAGAGTACGGCGCTGCCGACGTGCGGCTCGACGCGTCGGTATCCAGTATTTTCGCTGATTTCTCACCGGCCGAACTTCATCCGGTGTGGATGAGCCACGGCGACCACGTCGTGGCGGTTCCGCCCGGTTGGCGGGAGGCGGGGCGCTCCGCCAATGGGGTGATGGCGGCGATGGCCCGCGCCGACGGGCGGGCCTTCGCGCTTCAATTCCATCCAGAGGTCGCCCACACCCGGAACGGCGCCGCGCTACTGCGCCGGTTCGTGCGCGAGGTGTGCGGGGCCACCGGGGATTGGACCCCGGGCTCGTTCGTCGAGGACACGGTGGACCGGATCCGCGAACAGGTCGGTGAGGATCGCGTGATCTGTGCGCTCTCGGGCGGGGTCGACAGCTCCGTGGTCGCCGCTCTACTCCACCGCGCGATCGGCGACCGGCTCCACTGCGTGTTCGTCGACAACGGCCTTCTTCGCTCGGGGGAAGCCGAGGGTGTCCGCAGAGAGTTCGGGGAGTTCAACCTCGTGGTGGTCGATGCGGCGGAACGCTTCGTGGGGGGGCTCGCGGGGGTCACCGATCCGGAGCGCAAGCGGAAGATCATCGGGGAGATGTTCATCCGAGTGTTCGAGGAGCAGGCCGCCGCCCTTCCGCGCGCCAAGTGGCTGGCTCAAGGTACGCTCTACCCCGACGTGATCGAGTCGGTCTCTGTGCGCGGCCCGTCGGCGACCATCAAGACGCATCACAACGTGGGGGGCCTGCCCGAGCGCATGGCCCTGTCGCTGGTCGAGCCCCTTCGGGAGTTGTTCAAGGACGAGGTTCGCAGCGTGGGGGAGACCCTCGGCTTGTCCGCGGCGCGCGTCTGGCGCCAGCCGTTCCCGGGCCCTGGGCTCGCGGTCCGCTGCCTCGGTGAGGTGACGCCCCCGCGCCTCGCGACGCTCCGGGCGGCCGACGCCATCGTCCGCGAGGAGATCGCGGCGGCTGGTCTCGAACGGGCGATCTGGCAGAGCTTCTGCGTGCTCCTCCCGGTGCGAACGGTCGGGGTGATGGGCGACGAACGGACCTATGACGAGGTGTGCGCGATCCGCGCCGTTCACAGCGGGGATGGCATGACGGCCGACTGGGTGCCCCTCCCGCACGACCTGCTCGGGCGGATGTCCTCTCGCATCATCAACCAGGTCCGCGGCGTGAACCGGGTCGTGTACGACATCTCGTCCAAGCCGCCGGCGACGATCGAGTGGGAGTAACGGCGGCCCGCGCGTCGGCGGCCGCCTGGGCGTTCGGGTTGTTGTGGATCGCTGGGGTCGATCCCGTTCCCGGTTGGGTCGGAACGACCGCGCTGGCGAGTGGCGCCGCTGCGGGCGCGCTGGGTGGCGAGCGGGGCTGGCTGCTGGCCGCTGCAGGGGCGGCGGCACTGGCCCACGCGGCCTGTCTGGCGGGTGACCCCATCGGCCCCGCGGCGCTTGGCCTAGCCCTCGCTCTGTCCCTGGATCGAGGGCGCGGGGTCCTCGCGGGGGGCATCGCCGGATTGGCGGCAGCGCTGGCGGCGCGGCAGGCCGCCCTCGGCGGGCTTTTGGCGGGGGCCGAGCAGGTCGCGAGCGGGCTCGTCGGCTTGGGGCTCGCGGCCATCGTCGCGCTCGGGGCGCCCCGCGACGCCCGTTCCGCGGGCCTCGGGTTGGCAATCGTCGGGTCGATCGCGGCCGGGCGTGGCCTCTGGTTCGAGCGAACGGTCGGATTCGGATCGGCAGCGGAGTCTGCCGCCGCGGTGGCTTCCCGCCGGGCCGTGGGGGCGTGGCCCCGCGTCGAGGCGGGGGCGCTCCAGGAACTCGCCGACGGGAGTGAGGCCGGCGTTCGCGCCGTGATCGCCCATGCACCCACCCGCATGGCAGCCGGGGAGGCCCTGGCGCGGTCAGCGGGAGTGGGCGCGGCGTTGGATGCGGGCTGGGCTCCCGGCGGCGCTGTCGCCCCGGATCTCGCTCCTCGTCTGGCCTGGGCGCTGGTCGACCGCGGGCGGTACGGCGAGGCTCGGGCCGCCGTCACCCGCATCAACACGCCTGAGACCGCGTTTCACCGGGCAGCGATCGCCGACCTCCAGGGCGACCTCTCCGGGTACAGCCGCGCCTGGTCTCAGGCTCGTCGTCCGCCCGACGTCCCGGGGGCTCCGGGGCCAATCTGGCAGACCGGGGAGCGAACCGGTAACTTCCTCGACCACGCGGTGATCGGCATCGATCGGCCGGTGACCTCGATCACCCTTCAGGGTGAGGGTACGCCTTGCGCGGGGGACCCGACGCTGGAGGTTCGAGTCGGGGTTCGACCCGTAATGGCCCTCCCGATCCGAGAGGCTGGCGTCACTCTGCCGTTCGCGCTCGCGGCCGGGGCCTATCGGCTGGAGGTGGGGTGGGCCAATGACCTTGTTTCCGGCGGGTGCGATCGCAACATCGGGTCGGCCCGGCTCACCCTCGAGTGAGTCGAATCACTGCGAGCCGGTCTCGAGGTCGGTCGCGGCCCAGCCCAACCAGTCGAGGGCCTCGGACTGAAGCACGACGGCCAGATCATCGACCACCTCCTCGCGGGTCGGCGCGCGAGCCAGGTTCCGAGTGTAGAGCCGCAGCGCGGTGGGACGCACGAGCCATGGGTCCTCCGCGAGGGTGGGATCGCCCTCGTACAGCCCGCCAACCGTCGGGCGGATCACTGGGCTTGCGGCCCTCAGCTCGTCGAGATCGGGGAGGGGAGCCCAGCGCACCGGAACGCCTTGCCAGAACTCCGCAAGGTCGGGGTGGATGCGCGTGAGGGCCCGGTTTAGAATTCGCTCCCAATCTGCCGACTTCAGCGAGATGGGGAAAGGGAAGCGCACCGGATCGAGCGCTCGCGCAGCCGCGAGATGGGTCACCGCTTCGGCTTCCCGCCCTGGCATGCGCTCGAGCGCCAACCCGAGGACGTGGTGCGCCTCCGGCTCGTCGGGCGACGCGCGCAGCGCTGCCGTCGCGTTGGCCTCGACGAACTCCAGTTGGCCGAGGTCGAACTGGGCGAGTGCCAAGCCCACCAGCGGGGCGCCGCCGGTCAGCCCGAGCCGGATGGCCTCGCCATAGGCCTCGGCAGCGACCTCCGGCTGACCGAGCTCCAGGCTGGCCTCGGCGAGCAGGAACAAGGCGTCGGGTTGGTCGGGGGACTCGTCGAGGAGTTCCTCGGCTTCGAGAACGGCATCCTCGAAGGCTCGGGTGGCCATCGATCGACGCACCACGTCGAGCCGGAGCGCAACCCGGGTGGACTCGTCCAACCGCCAGACACCGTTCGGGATCTCGTCGTCCATTAGATCAGGTATAGGACGAGCCCGACGATCGCGACTATTAACAGCAACACCACCGCGCCGATCGCGACGAGGGCGAGCCCGCCGGCAGCCGCCGCGGCTCCGGCGCCACTGTGCCCGGCCGATTCCGGAGCTTGCGACTGGCTGGCCGCTGCGGGGGTACGCCCGAGGCTCTGAGAGGCCCGGGGGGGCGCGTCGGGGACGCCGCCGCGCAGGGCGATGGCGAACTGGGCAAACTCCGCGATGTCGCGACACAGATCCAGATCGCTGATCATCCACTGCTCGAAGCTGTCTTCCTCGGCCAGGGTCGCCATTCGACCGCTCTCGTAGAGCGGGAGCGGAGCGCGATCGAGAATGGGTTGGTCGGGTGCGACGTCGAACGGAACTCCCGTTCGATCGCGGAGCCATTGCTTGACTCGGTACCGCGCGCGCAACACCCCGATGGGGTTTCCGCCGAGCGGGGCGGCGAGTTGTTCGATCTCGGCGGCGGAGCTGCGGCCTCCGTAGCACGCCTCGAGGAGGGTGACTTCGGCCGCGAGGTCGAAGCGAGAGCGGGCAAGCAGGCTTTTCGGGGCCTGGTTGTTCGTGTACGCGTTGGGCTCGTCGCCGTCCATCACGCGGGCGCCGGCTTTGTCGAGCTCATGCTTGATGATCTCGTGGGCCCACGGGATCAGCTTCCGCCCGTCGCCGACCTTGACGATCCCCTCGCCGAATCGTTGGCAGGCCACCTCGCACGGCCGTCGACCCTTCCCCTCGCCGAGGCGCGAGGTGGCGATGGCGTAGTACCAGTCGGCAAAACGCTGTGCCATGAGCTGTCCGGCTTCGGCGTCGCCCCCGCGCCAATCCTTGAACAGATCCTTGGTCGACCGAGCCTCGGCCGCCTGGCTCATGCGCCTCTCCGTGCGATGCGGCGTAGGGTACAACCCCTGACCCGGTCAGGCAACGGTGGGCCGGATCCGGACCGAGGTGATGAGTCGCCCCACGAGCCAGTCGTAGCGCGCCTCGACGTCGAACGGGCCCTCGCCCCCGGCCAGGGTCAGCTCGACTCGGGCGGCCCGCTCGAGATCGGGCCACACGGCGGCTTCGTGAAAGCCAACGTATCGACGGACATAGGGGTCGAGCGCCTTGTAGATCGACTCCTTCACCGAGAAGCGGAGGAGCACCGAGATCCAACGCCGCGACTCGGGTTGGTCCGCGATCGCCGCGAGTTCGGCTGGGGTCAGGACGTGGCTGGCGATTCCGAGTCGAGACGGCGCATACTCCTCGAGATCACAGCCGAGCGTGCCCCCACTCGCGCCGGCTACCATGGCGATCGCCAGGGTGCGCTTGTGGCTGACGCTGCCGACGAAGCCGTCCGGCATTTGGGGGGCGCCGCGGTCGGTGGTAAGGAGCGGGGGCGGGTTCAGCCCGAGTTGCTCGCACGCCCGTC
>CANLGQ010000079.1 GCA_947490265.1 Pseudomonadota bacterium
CGGCGCGGCGGTGTCGAGCGGGTCGGTATCGGTATCGGTGTCGGTGTCGGTGTCGGTGTCGGTGTCGGTGTCGGTGTCGGTGTCGGTGTCGGTGTCGGTGTCGGTGTCGGCCGAATCTCCCTTTCCGCCACAGGCGAGGAGCGACGCGAGTGAAAGAAGCCGCATCATGGGTGTCTCCGGTTCAGAGTGGGTGGATCGTCTCGGGACCGCAATAGACGATCTCGCCGTGATCGAGGGCCGGGCTGTCGATGTTTCCGCCGACCGCCCAGACGCCTCCCATCGGGTCTACCCAGCACGCATGGAAACTCCAACTGGCCAGGGTGGGAACCGGGAGGCGGGGGTCCGGGGTCCAGACGTTGGCGTCTTCTCTCCACCAGATCGCGTTCGTACGTCCGCACGCCACGGTGCCAAACGTCTCCGAGGTGTAGGTTCCGACCAGGTTCGGGGCGATGGTGGCGGGCGGTGGGGAGTCCTCAGCCCACCCGGTGCCGTCGTGGTACCAGGCGACGGCGTTCGAGAAACCGCCGACGGCGATCGCGGCCTCCGCCGTCCCATGGACGGTGAACATCGACGTCTGGAGGCCGTTGGGCTGGGGCACCTGGGTCCAGGAGGTGCCGTCGTAGTGGACGAGCAGGCCGATGCTTCCGACGGCCCACACGTCGTCGGCCGCCGCGCCCCACACCTTGAACAGTTGGTAGCTCTGCCCGCTCGGCGCGGTGTAGGCGAGGGTCCACGCCGTCCCGTCGTAGTGAAAGATCGCCCCGTTGAGGTTCCCGGTCCCGTCGCCGGCGGCTGCCCAGAGGTCGTTGGCGCTCGGTCCCCACACTCCCCACAGGGTGTAGCGGGTGTCGGCGATGACCTCGGAGGTGAAGGTGTCCGCCGACCGGCTGTAGCGAACGACCTGGGCTCCGAGCCCCACGGCGACGATCTCGTCGCCGCCGTCCGACCACAGCCATTGGAGCTTTCCGGAGACGCCCGGCTCGAGATCGGTCCAGGTGTTGCCGTCGTAGTGCAGCATCATCGGCCCGCCGGGGTCTGCCGAGCCGTCGGCGCCGACGATCCACACGTCGGTGGGGTCGGTCATCCAGATCGACATTCCCGCATCGGGGAGGTCGTCGCCGAGGACCTGGCAGGGGGCCGGGGCGTCGGTGTCGGTATCGGTATCTGTGTCGGCATCCGTGTCGGTGTCGGTGTCGGTGTCCGTGTGGGTATGGGTATGGGTGTCGCCGGCGTGACCTCCGGCGTGACACGCGACGAGGAGGAGCGGGGCGAGAAGGGTCCGAGTCGACATGGGGCCTCGTTTCGAGTTAGTTGGGCGCGGCTACCGTGCGGATCCGGCTGTTGAACGTGTCGGCGATCCAGAGCTTGCCGTCGGGTCCCAACGCGACGTCGTTCGGCCAGTGGAGTTGGCCGTCCAGCGCCGGTCCCCCGTCGCCGGCGAAGCCTGGAGAGGGCTCGGGATCGCACGGTCGGCCGACCACCGTTTCGATGGTGCCTCGCGGGTTGACTCGACGGATCACGTGGTTGTCCGAGTCGGCGATGTACATCGAACCGTCGGCGCCGAAGGCCACGCCGATCGCATAAGCGAGCTGCGCCTCCACCGCCGGGCCGCCATCGCCGCTGCATCCCGCGACGCCGGTGCCGACCACCGTGCTGACGGTGCCGTCGGCGAGGTCGATTCGGCGGATTGCACTGTTGAGCCAGTCCGCCACGTACAGCGAATTGTCGTGCACGGCGAGGCGATGTGGCGAGTGAAAAGCCGCCTCTTCAGCGGGACCATCGGAATACCCGGCGAGTCCCGTCCCGGCCAGGGTGCCGATGATGCCGTCGGGGTGTACCACCCGGATCGCGTGGTTCAGGCTGTCGGCGATGTACACCGCGCCGTCGGGGCCGCAGGCTACCCCGGTCGGTTCCGACAGCTGCGCGCTCGTCGCGGCTCCACCATCTCCGGTATAGCCGGGAAGTCCACCCATTCCCGCGAAGTAGCTCAGCGTTCCGTAGGCGTCGACGAAGTCGACCCGGGCAGCGTGCTGCTCGGCGATAAAGAACCCCGAGTCGTCGCATCGGGCCAGGTCGATCGGGTTCTCCATCGGGGAAAGGGACGCGGGGCCCGCGGCGGCGTTGAGGTGCAGCCCGGTGCCGGCGAGTGTGGTCACCATGCCGTCTGAAAGCAGGGCGCGGATGCGGTGGTTGTTGTAGTCCGCGAACTCGACGCGCGCCGAAGGACCGAACCCGACGGCGGTCGGCTGGTAGAGCCACACCGCATCGGCCGGTCCGTCGCCGTTGGAACCCCATACGCCCGTTCCCGCCACCGAGCACAAAACACCCGGTTCGTCGCACAGCGCGACCGGTGGGGTGGGGGGCAGTCCGGTGTCCCCGCTGCTGGGGACCGGGGCCGGCAGCGTCGCAGGGGGTGTCGTCGGCTCGGACACGCAGCCGACGCAGGTGAGGAGCGTGATCGTTCTCATCCTTCGACTCAGGGGCACCTTTAGCGGCTAATCAGTGACTCCAAGAGACGCAAAGGATCCGCGGCTCGCGAACAGCTTGTCATCAAGGCTTGCCGGGAGTGGCTGCCGGCGGAAGTGCCGCCGTCCGAAGCGTGAGCATCTCCTTGCCTTCCCACCACCAGACCTCGCCCTTGACCGGGACGGCGGTGGAGAGCGCGGTGAGCGCGACCCGACTCGCATCCCGCGGGACGTGGGTCAATCGGGAAACGGGGGGGTCGAACTTGGCTCCAGGAGGGAGCACGACGGCCCCTTCCGCGAGGTGCGCGGTCCCGTGGTTCGGGGTCCCGCCCGAGCGCGGGGACCATCCGAGCGTGCGGAACGAGATCCCGCTCCCTCGGGTCTGTTGGTTCGCCGCCCGGGCCAGGTCGTGGGCGAAGTCGGCGTCGCCTTGGGCCACCATCCACACAACCGACGGACGACCGAGTCGGTCGGCGTTGGCCCGGACTGCGCCGAGCGCCCGGGTCGCCCGGGTCTCCTCGGTCAGCGGGCCCAGATCGAGGCCGAACAAGGGAGACCACCACAGCATCGACAGCGCGATCGCGCCGAGCGCCGCGCCGGTCAGCGCCCGCCGCGTGCGCGGCTGACGCGGCTCGAGGTCGACCGAGGCGATGGCCGCCAGCGAGATCGCCACCGGGATGAGCAGCGGGAACCCCTCCCGCCAGAACCAGGTGTTCGCCAGGGCATAAAGCACCGCCGTCGCGACCCCCCAGGCCGCGAGCCACAGCGGCAGGCGGCGTGCGCGCTGGCCCCACCCGGCCATCGGATCGAGGACCACCCGCCCAATCCACCACGACGCCACGGCGACGAGGAACACCACCAGCCACCCGCCGAACAACGGGGGGTCGCCGGTCGGGGACGACGGAAAGAAAACATACGACCACGCGGCTGAGAACACGCTCCACGGCTCGGGCGCCTCCAGCACCCGGAGCCGATTGTGGCCGTCGGCATACGCGAACCACTTCTTCGCGTACCCGGTGAGGTTGCTGTCGGTGAGGACGAAGTTGCGCTTCCAGACGAGCGCGAGGGCCGGCAGGAGGGGGGCGGCCGCGCTCCGCAGGCCGCTGCGCCATGGCATCCCCGCGGCGATCGCCGCCTCCACCCCGAACGCCGGGAGCAGGAGGAGGAGCGGGAAGATGGCCTCGTTGCTCCCGCAAGCGAGCCCGAACGCCAACGTCGCGGGTACGCTCCACCCGCGCAGCAGCCCTGTCGCGGGAGCCCGACGGGTGCCCTCCACGAAGCACAACATTCCGAGCAGCCCGAAACCCTCCGCCAGTTCGTAGGAGCGCCGGGGAACGTAGGGCAGGATCTCCTGCATCACCGGGTGGAGGGCGACGAGCAGCCCCGCGAAGAGCCCGCATGCGCTCGCGCGGATCGGGCTCGACCACGGGCGCACGAGCGACCGGGCGAGCAGCACCACCGCCGTGAGGACTACCCCCATCGCCGCGAAGTCGATCCAGTGCGAGTCCGGCGGGTGAGCGATCCACAGCGCGTCGGCGGCGAACGACAAGGCGGCGACGGGGCGGTAGCCGACAAAGTGCCGCGTGTGGAACACCCACTCCGCGAAGCCGGCCCGGCTCGGATCGCCGCGTTCGAGCCAGCGTTCGGCGTCGGTTCCCCACGGCCACAACCGCGCCGTTGGGAGATAGGTCCAGAGAACCAGGGCGTTCAAGGCAACGATCCCGGCTACGAGGCCGAGGCGCTCACTCCGCATAGCCGAGCGCCTCCAATTGCTCGCGGACCGGTTCGTCGACCGGCGCGTTCGAAGCCGGTCCGATGCGCTTCATCCGATCCTGCGCCGCGGTGTGCCACTGCTCGAGCTCGGCTGCGAGCCCGGGGTCCTCGGTCGGTCGGGTGAAGGTGGGGTCCGATCGCCGGTCGAAGCACGCCGTCGCGAAGGTGTCGTCACGGATCCCCCGAGAGCCCCAATCGGCCTGACAGGCCCGGTCGGAGGCCCAGATCGACCCGCGCGCCGCGCCTTCGTACCAGGTCGCGGCCACCGCCCGGCTGCGGACGGTGGTGCCCCCGCCGGCGTGCAGGAGGGGAGACCAGTCGAAGCCCCGGGCGAGAGGGTCTTCGGGCGGCGAAACCGGCACCCCGACCGCGCCAAGCACCGTGGGCAGGACGTCGAGGTGCGACGAGAGCCCGTGAACGCGGGTCCCGGCGGGGATCCCCGGCCCGCGCATCATCCAGCCGACGCGGACGAGGGAGTCGTACAGCACGTGCCCGTGTTGGGCGCGGTGATGCGGAGGCAGGGTCAGTCCTTCCCCGTGATCGGCGACCACCACCCACAGGGTGTCCTCTGGTCGGATCCCCGCTTCGGTGAGCGCCGCCTCCAAGCGGGCGAGGGCATCGTCCAGCCGGCGGAGCATGGCCCGGTAGGGCACGAGCTGGGGCGGAGCGCCGGAGTCGGCGAACCGTGCTCGCTCCTCGGCGGTCGTCGTGATCGGGAAGTGCGGGTCGATCGTGGTGAGCTGCAGGTAGAGCGGCTGCCTGCGCTGCGCCGCGGTGCGCCCCTCCACCAACCGCAGCGCGGCGTCGACGACGTCGCCTGCGCTCCGCTTGTTCTCTTTGCGAAAGCCTTTCTCGACCACCCCTTCATAGGCCGCCATTCCTTGTCCGAAGCCGAAGCGCAGGTCGAGGTGCGGGTTGGCGGTGACCCCCGCGGTCCACCATCCGGCTGCGGCCAGGTGTTCGGCGAGGGTGGTGAGCGCGTCCGGCAGCCGGCGCCGGCCCAGCCCGGGCCCCGGGTCGGCCATCCCGGCGTCGAGCGCGGGGATCCCCGTGAAGATCGCGGTGGCCGACTCCTTCGTCCACGAGGAGCTCGCGATCGTATCGTCGAAGCGTGCTCCTGCGTCGGCCAGCTCGGCCAGGAACGGCGTCGCCGCGGGCGGGCCGCCATAGGGCGTGAGCTGGTCGCGACGGGTAGTGCACGTCAGGACGAACACCACGTTGCGCGGGTCGGGCGGGTCGGGCGCAGGATCGCTCGCAAGGCAGATCGCGGCGACGGCGGCCACGATCCCTGCACCCGCGATCCAGAAGCGTCCTCGGCTCACGGTTCGGGCTAACGCGGCGGCCGGTCGCTGGGAAGCGTCGGAAAGGGCCGGTCACCGGGGGCGGGTTCCGGTCCCCTGCGGTTGACCACCCACTCGCTCGGCAGGTCGGGAATGGCCAAGTCGGCGCGAACGTACACGTCGTAGTAGCGATGGTAGTGCTGCTCGACCCGGCCGAGGTAGCGGTACGGGCGCCGCAGCGACAGGAGCAGGGCCCGGTCCGACGCATAGCGGGAAGCGGGCGCATCGGCCCGCTGAACGGTGGGGACCACGAACTCCGGATCGGGCGGCGTATAGGTTCGCCAATCGGCGTCGCGTGCACCCGGGTGCGGCTGGGTGAGCGCGCGCTCGTGGAGTTCGGCGACCCGAACCGCCGGCCCCACCGCCGCCGCCAGCAGGCCGGCATCCCGGGTCGCGAGCCAGGCGCCGGGCGGCGCGTGGTCGGCCAGCCAGTGCCCCACCGCGTGGGGCGGGCTCCCCGGGCGGACGGTGTGGCGGCCGTCGTACGAAACGGGGTGCTGACCCGGCGGGGTAAAGGGAAGGATCAGCGCCCATCCGAGCGAGAGGTAGCCGGCACGGCTCGGAGCCAGGAGGGCCAGGGTCAGCGCGCAGACCGGCTGGAGCAGGCGGCCACCCGGCATCCACAGGTCCACCCGAAACGCGAGAGCGCCGAGGACCAACGCGACCATCCAGGTCGCCCAGCGGCGCCGATCCCGGCCGAACCCGAGCGGGACGAGCAAGAGCGCGACGGCGGACGCGATCCACACCTCGCGGTCCGGCGTCAGGAAGGACAGGTTGAATTGGATTTGCTCGCCCAACGGCCGGGCGAGCTTGGCCTCCCAGGTGTTCGGCAGCCATCGCCCGTAGGTCGCGAGACGCCAGACCGAGATCGCCGAGATCCCGGCGAGCCAGGCGACCCCGAGTCGTCCCCGGTCGGGGTGTACCCGGCCAAGCAGCCAGATCAGGGCCACCGCCGCGCCCTCCGGCCGGACCGCGACGAGGAGCGCCATCGCGACGGCCGCGGGAGCGGTGCCCGTTCCGAGGATCGCCACTCCCGACCACAGCACCGCGGCCACCCACATCGCGCTCTCGATGCCGTTTCCCGCCACCACCGCGAAGTGCGGGCTCACCGCGAGAGCGAAGCCGGCGATCGCGGCGGGGAGCACAGTGCTTCCGAGGATCCGGGCGAGCGCCACGACCCCCGCCGGAGCGAGCGCCGCCCCCACGCACCCCAGCCCCGCGAAGGCCACCGCGGGGGTCACGCGCGCCGCGGCCGCGGCCGCCAACAGGCCCGTCCAGGCGAGGTTCGTGAACCCCTCGACCGGCGGCTCTCCGGCGTTGTAGACGAATCCGTGGCCGAGGGCGGCGTGCTCGGCGTAGCGCCAGGAAATCCACGCGTCGTCGACGACCCCGTCGCCGGTCGCGATCGGGCCAACGAGGCCAATCGCCGAAACCCCGGCCATCGCCGCCAGCCATCGCGCCCGATCCGTCACGCCGCGGTGTAACCTCAGTCTCGGAAGAGGAGGAACCGTGACGCAACAGTTCGAGGAGGGGACCACCCTCGATCGATTCCTGATGGAAACTCTCCAATCCCAGGCGGGGGCGACCGGCCAGTTCGTCGACCTCGTCCAGGGCATCGCGCTGGCCGCGAAGATGATCTCGAGCCGGGTCAACCGCGCCGGGCTCGGCGGCCTGTATGGCGCCACCGGCGACGTCAACGTGCAGGGCGAGTTCGTGCAGAAGCTCGACCGCTACTCCAACGACACCTTCAAGCGCGCGCTCGAGCACCGAGGGCACACATGCATGATCGTGAGCGAGGAGGACGAGGAGCCCACGCTCGTCCCGACCCAGTGGCACTCCGGTCGATACGCCGTCACGGTCGACCCGCTCGATGGATCCTCGAACATCGACTGTAACGCCACGATCGGGACCATTTTCGGCATCTTCCGCAGAAAGTCGGAGGAGGGGAAGCCCGCGGAGTTGGCCGACGCCCTTCGCCCGGGCCGCGAGCTCATCTCGGCGGGCTACGTCGTCTATGGCGCTGGCACCGTGCTAGTGCTGGCGACGTCGCTCGGGGTCCACGGGTTCACCCTCGACCCGATGATCGGCGAGTTCTTCCTGTCCCACCCGCAGATCCAGAGCCCCGCCGAAAAGACCTACTCGTGCAACGACGGGTAACACGACGCGTGGTCACCCGGCGTCCGCACGTTCCTCGCTCGGAAGCGGGCCGAGGGCTACGGCGCTCGATATATCGGCTCGTTGGTGGCCGATTTTCACCGCAATTTGCTCAAGGGCGGCGTGTTCTTCTATCCCGGGACGTCCAAGTCCCCCGGCGGGAAGCTCCGCCTGCTGTATGAGGCGTTCCCGCTGGCCTATATCGCCGAGCGCGCGGGCGGCGCGGCGACCGACGGGCACCGGCGCATCCTCGACATCGTGCCCGAGGAGCTCCACGCGCGGGTGCCGCTGTTCATCGGCGACCGCCGAGACGTGGAGGAGGTCACGGCGTTGATCCAGCTGGATCCGTGATCAGAGCGCGATGCACACGTTCTTGTCGTGGGTGTAGAACGCGAGCGAGTGCGCGCCGCCTTCCCGCCCGACCCCGCTCGCCTTCACGCCGCCGAACGGCACGCGCAGATCGCGCTTCAACCAAGTGTTTACCCAGACCATCCCGACGTCGAGCGCGCCTGCGACGCGGTGCGCGCGCGTGAGGTCACGGGTCCAGACGCTCGCCGCGAGGCCGTAGGGAACGCCGTTCGCCAGGGCGACCGCCTCCTCCTCGGTGTCGAAGGGATGCACGGTGACCACCGGGCCGAAGATCTCCTCTTGGGCCACGCGGCTGTCGATCGGGAGCCCGGTGATCACGGTCGGCCGATAGAACGCCCCGCCCGCCAGGGAACCCTGCATCGCGGGTCGCGAACCGCCGGTGACGATCGTGCCTCCCTCCGCTCGGGCCAGCGCCACGTAGTGCTCGACCTTCTCGCGATGGGCCGCGGAGATCAGCGAACCGAGCTCGGTGCCGGGATCGCTCGGATCGCCGAGGGTCAGGGCCTCGACCGCGGTGCGGAAGCGGGACAGGAAGGACTCCAGGTAGCGGCGTTCGACGAGGATTCGGCTGCCACACAAGCAGACCTGTCCCTGGTTGGTGAACGAGGCCCGGAGCACGCCCGGCAACGTGATGGCCGGGTCGGCGTCGGCGAAGACGACGGTGGCGTTCTTGCCACCGAGCTCGAGGGAGAGCTTCTTGAACCCCGCCGAGGCTGCGGCGCCGACCTGCGCGCCGGTCGAGGTGCCCCCGGTGAAGCTGATCCCCGCTACGCCCGGGTGGGAGACGAGGGCCGCCCCGGCCTCGGCGCCGAGCCCGTGGACCAGGTTGAAGGTCCCCGCGGGCAGATCGACCCCATGGATGACTTCCGCCAGTGCCGACGCGGTGAGCGGGGTGAGCTCGCTCGGCTTGGCGACCACCGCGTTCCCGCAGGCAAGGGCCGGGGCGGCCTTCCACGACAGCAGGTACAGCGGCAGGTTCCAGGGCGTGATCAGGCCGACGACGCCCAGCGGGCGGCGTTGGGTGTAGTTGATGGCGTCGGCCATCTCGTGGCATCCGGTCTCGTCGTGGCGGACCGCACCTGCGAAGAAGCGAAAGTTAGCGACCGCACGGGCGATATCCATGTTTCGGGCCAAGGCGACCGGCTTGCCCGTGTCGAGCGACTCGAGCGCTGCGAGCTCGTCGGCGCGCCGGGCGATCCCGTCGGCGATCGCGTCGAGGAGGTCGGCCCGCTCGGCCACCGTCGATCTTCCCCACGGACCCGCGAGGGCCGCGCGCCCGGCCGCCACCGCGGCGTCGATCTCGCTCGCGCCGCTCGCCGGGATCGTCGCGATGACCTCGCCGGTCGCGGGCGCGCGGTTCTCGAGGAGCGCTCCGCTGCTGGCGGGCAAAAATGAACCACCAATGTAGTTTTTTAGTTCCCGCATGGACTAGCGGTGCTCCGAAATGCGTGGAACGACGCGTTCGACGAATGCCGCCATGTTGTCCACCACTCGGGCGCTGTCGTGGTTGAAGAAGTCGAACCAGGCCATGATCCGGTCGTCGGGGTGGAACCGCGTCGCGATTTGCTGGGCTACGTCGTCGGCGTTGCCGATGAGCGCATTATCCACTGCCGACTCGACCTTTCGTGGGTCGAGGGTGCCCTCGAGCGCCTTCCAGTAGGCCCCGAGCGCGGCCTGCGCCTCGCGATGCGCCGCCTCGCGACGGCTCGCCGGCGATAGCCCGGCCTGCTCGTTGAGGAACACGAACACGGTCCGGGGCATGTAGCTTCGGCGCCAAGGCCCTCCCGCGGGGTGATACGCCGAGCTCATCCGGCGGTGGGTCTCCTCGATGACGACCGGCGACGTGATGCTCAGGTTGAACACCTGGACCGGGAGGAACCGGTTGACAAGGGCCTGCGTCGGCGGGTCGTGGGAGCCCACCACGAGCTGGAGCAACTCGCGTCGGAAGTCAGCCGGCACGATCTTGAGGGCCTCGAACACGAACCGGCGGCCGACCTCCCACGCCTCGCCGCACCCCACCAGAGACTGCACGGCCCGCCACTCTTCGGGGGTGCGGAAATGGCCGGCAGAGACGCTGGGTTCAGGGAGTTCATCGGAGGAGAGTGTTTCACCGGCCAGCAGCCGCACGAAGATCTCGGCCGCCTCGGCGAACACGATCCCCTTGAGGACGGGCCAGGCACGGGCCTCGGCGGCATTGCGAGGGCCGATCCCGTAGGCGCGGTTCATGAAGTCGAAGCGCCCGCCGGCGAACCCGACGTGGATTCGGCGCCGCTCTTCGGCATCCAAGCCATGAAACGCGAGAAATGCTGCAATTCGCTCGGCCGCGGCGACTGGCCCGCCGTTGCACAAAATGTTCAGGATCGCCGAGCCGCATCCGATCCGCCGGGTGGCGGCGAACACGCGCGTTGCGATCTGCGTGAAGTCGACGTTGAGGCCGACTTCTCCTTCCCAGTGCGGGATGACCGGCTGTTTGTTCCGCTTTTGCACTTCGCTGGAAAGGTGGCTCTCCGCGATCCAGGCGACCCCGAACCCGAGTTCGTCGGCGGCGCGAATTTGCTCGAAGAAGTTGCGAAACAGTTGAGCCTCGCTCGGAATGACCCCATCGGCCGGGGTCTGGGAGAGCGAGAAAAAGACGTCGAATTCCATCACAAGCTCCGGAGCCGGCCGCCGTCGACCGGGATCGAGACCCCGCGGACGAACGCGGCGTCGGGCGAGCACAGGAACGCGATGACGCCCCCGACCTCGGCTGGCGTGCCGATCCGCCCTTCCGGAGCCGCCGCTGCCCAGGTCGCTCGCACCGTTTCGGGAGTGGTGCCCGAGCGCCCGGCTGCGGCGGTCGCCAGCTCACCCAGGCGCTCGGTGTCGGTATAGCCAGGGAGCACGTTGTTGATCGTGACGCCGGGCGGGAGCTCGCGGGAGAGCGTCTTCGCCCAGGCGGCGACCGCGGCCCGGCACAGGTTCGAGACGCCGAGTCCATCGATCGGCTCGCGCACCGAGGTGGAGAGCACATTCACGATCCGGCCGTAGCCCTCGCTCGCCATCCCGGGGACGAGCTGCTGTGCGATTCGCTGGGGTGCCAGCACGTGGCGCCCCAACGCCGCGAGAAAGGCAGCTTCGGTAGCCGCGAGTAGCGGACCTCCGGGTGGCCCGCCGGTGTTGTTGACCCACAAGTGTACCGGCCCCCACCGCCGGACGAGGTCGGCCACCGCGGCCTCCGCCGCGTCGCGATCGTCGAGATCGGCGGACACCGTCTCGACCGAGGGGGCACCGCGCGCCGACACCGCCTCGGCCGCAGCGCGAAGCGCCGTCGCCCCTCGGGCGAGCAACGCCACCGAGGCGCCTCGGGACGCCAGCGCCAACGCAGCCGCGAGGCCGATCCCCCGGCTCGCTCCACAAACCAGCGCTCGTCGGCCGGTGAGATCGCCCATGCTTCCTCTGCGGACCCGCGCACCTATCTCGTCGGGGTCGGTGCGGCGCGATAACGGCTGTGGAACGGAGGCGCCTTGGGCGACGATCTTCGGCGAATCTCCGAGCTCCAGACCGCATCCTGGCGCGCGGCCCGAGGAGCGGTGGGGAGCTCGTTCGGGTGGCAGCTCGAGCGGGCGATCTCGCCCGACGACGTCCGTCGGGCCCTGCTCAAGGAACAACCCGTGCTTGCTGCGTTGGGGGCCCTCCCTGGCGACGTCGCCCAGGCTCGGCGCGAGGAGGCCGCCGCGGGGGGGGAGCTCGAGGCCAGCCCAGCGGATCTGGCATTCCGGAAGCTGTTTCCCGCACTCGACATCGGCGTCTACGTCGCCAGCCACGCCGTTGGGAAGCCGAGCCTCGCGCTGCAGCCGGCGCTCGCTGAACACCACAATCTGCTGCGAACTTGGGGTTTCGAGGCGTGGAATGAGGGCTGGAGCGATGTCCTCGAGCGCTTCGCCGTGCGCGTCGCCGATCTGGTGGGCGGCGACCTCCTCCGCGGCGCGGTCCTCCGGTTCGCGAATGTGTCCGATGCCCTGTCGGCGCTGCTCAACAGCGGCCTTCGCGGCCGCCTCGTGTCGCACGCCGACCACTTCACCGGCCCGCTCTACATCCACGAGGCGTGGGCGGCCCGCACCCACAGCGAACTCGTCACCGTGCCGGCCGACCCATCGGGGAGGGCGCCTTTGTCGGGGCTGATCGACGCCTTGTCCAGCAACACCGAAGTCGTCAGCGTCTCCACGGCGGGCTGGCGGACGGGTGTACTCCTCGACCTCTACGGGCTGGCCGAAGCCATCATGGACATCTGCCCCGACGCGGCGTTGTTGGTGGACGCGTACCAGACCCTCGGGACGGTGCCGCTGTCCATCGGGCGTCTCCCCTTGCGAACCGCCGTGGTCGGCGGCGGCATCAAGCAGCTTCGGAGTGGCCCGGGGGCCGGGTTCGCGTGGGTCAGCCATCCGCTGCTGCACGAACTCGAGCCCGATCGCCTCGGCTGGTGGGCCCATGAGCGCCCGCTCGAGTTCGAGCCGCCTCCGCTGGTGCCCGCCGCCGGAGCGGAGCGGTTTCGCACGGGCTTCCCCGATCCGGCACCCCTGGTCGGACTGTGCACCGAGCTCGACGTCCTGGCGACCTCCGGGAACGGTTCGCTCGAAGCCGCGATCCGCCGGGCGCGGGACCGAACCCAGTCCGCCATTCGGTCCGGCGTTCGGGCGGCGGTCGAGCGCGGCCTCACGGTGGCCGGTGAGGTAGAAATAGCGGAAAGAGCGGCCTTCTTCTCGATAGAGGTTCCGCACCGGGAGGTCGTTCGGCGGATGCACGACGACGGGATCGTGGCCGACTTCCGCGGCCACCGGCCCGGAAGCGATGCTGGATTGTGCAGGATTTCGGCTAATTCGGCCTCGTTTCCCTATGAGGTCGTCGCCGCGGTTCAGGCCCTCGCGGGCCACAGTCGGCGCGCTTGACACAGGCGGTCTGGGCGATAGGACGGGTCGGCCCTGCGGGGCTGCGCGCGGTTAGCTCAGATGGATAGAGCGTTGGCCTCCGGAGCCAAAGGTCACAGGTTCGAATCCTGTACCGCGCACCACCTGTCACGAGGCGAGTCGGAATGGCGCGTCACGGCGGTGCTCGCATGATAGACTGCCTTCCGCTGCTGGCATCCCGCTGGCGGCTGCCCGCGATGGGCACGGATGGGGCTGTTCGAATGGGCCCGGCGTGGAACTGACCTTCTGGGGTGTTCGCGGCTCCATTCCGACCGCGGGTCCGTCGACGGCGAGGTGGGGCGGGAACTCTTCGTGCGTGGAGGTGCGCCACGAGGGCCTGCCGCCGTTGGTGCTGGACTGCGGAACCGGAGGCCGGATGCTCGGCGTCAAGCTGGTGACCGAGCCGGCGCGCGAGGTGGATCTGCTCTTCACCCACTTCCACATGGACCACGTCTTCGGCTTTCCGTTCTTCGCGCCGATCTACACTCCCGGGTATCAAATTCGGGTGTTCGTTCCGTCCTTCTCTGAAGAGGAGGCGATGGAAAAGCTGGGCAGATATCTCAACGGCGTGTACCACCCGACCCGGCTTCGCGAGCTGCCCGCGGCGGTGAGTTGGCACCCCGTGCGCCCGGGGCGCGAGTACACCCTCGAGAGTGGTTGGCGGGTCACCACCGCGGCGCTCAACCACCCCGGAGGGGCGATCGCCTACCGGCTCGAGGCCGGTGGCCGCAGCGTCGCCTACGTCACCGACACCGCGCCCTTCGCCCGTCCCGACGAGGGTGTGTACGCCGGGAATGAACCCAACAGCGCAGAGAAGCGCGTCCTCGAGTTCCTGGCCGGCTGCGACACGGTGGTCTACGACACCATGTTCGACGTCGACGAGTACTTCGAGAAGATGACCTGGGGGCACAGCTATCCGGAATACGCCTATGCCCTTTGCAAGGCGGCCGGCGTGCGGCACCTCGTGCTGTTCCACCACCTGCCCGACGCGACGGACGACGCGCTCGACGCGCTCGCGCTTCATTGGCAGTCGGCCGCGGATCCGGTCGTGACGCTGGCCCGCGAAGGGGAGACGATTCCGGTCGGGCGCGGCGCGTGATCTCCGCGGAGTGGGTCGCCACCGTGGCGACGGGGATCCCGGTCTATGCCGGTGCTGGGCTGCTCGTGTGGGGGCAGGGACTCGTGTGGCGGCGCACGCTGTGGGAGGAGCACGGACCCGCGCTGCTTCAGATCGCGTCCGGGCTCGAGGGGAGGGTGTCTCCGCTGTGGACCGGCTGGCGGATCCGAGGCCCTCGCGCGGAGTTTCGGCTAGCCGGTGGCCTTCGTGGGGCCCGCGCGCGGCTGGTGGCTGGCGCTCGGACCCACCAGTGGTCCGGCATGCCGACCGCCGAGGCGGTGCTCCAGGAAATCTAGCTGAGGACGCCGATTTCGCGGGCAGTCCTCCGCCTCGCTTCGCCCTCGGTGGCCTGGGAGCGAAGCCGCTGCAGCACCTCGGGCAGTCGATCCGGCACGGTCTCGCCGGGGAGCACGCGTGCAACCGTGATCCCGGCGCGTGCCTCCTCGAGGAAGGCGAGCGCGTACGCCGCCAGGGCGTCGGTCCGACCGCGTTCCGTCGCCAGAGTGCCGCGGTGATCGAGCAAACGTCGCAGGTGGGCGACGGTGGCCTGTCTCCGATCCCGCGTGAAGTCGTCGGCTACCGGGACGTCGGCCGCCGCGATCCGGGCCTGGATGGCATCCGGTTCGATTCCCCTCAGCTCTCCGTCCAGGGTGAGCAGATCGGTTTGGAGCCGAAAAATCCAGCGCGTGACCTCAGCGAGCCCCCGGCGCGTCGCGGGGTCGCTCGGCTTCCGGGCGCGCGCATAGATCGCCAGGGCCTCGAGCGCCGCCGTTCGATAGGGAGCCGGAAGGGCCCGCTCGACCTCCCGTCGGGTGGGTACGTGCGGGAGGTGATCGTGCCGCCAGGCCACGGGGATCAGGCCGGCCGAGCCGAACAGCAGCGCCAAGACGGCCCAAGTCCCGACCTCCAACGCGCCGGGAACGCCGGTAGGGAAGGGGATCCACTCGGCCACCACCAGGCCGAGTGTCGAACCGATGACGGTGCCGGATGCCCCGTTCAGCCAGTCCAGCGCATCGGTGCGCTCCGGGAGGAAGGCGGCGGCCAGCGCGCCGGCTGCCGCTCCGCCGCCGAGCACCGCCGGCCACCCTTGGGCGTCGAACACTGAGCCGGCGACCCCGGTCCCGCCGGCGATGAGCAGGGCC
>CANLGQ010000080.1 GCA_947490265.1 Pseudomonadota bacterium
ACCTGCGACATCCTCTGGGAGGCGTGGTGGCCGCGGTCCAACCCGCGGCTCCGCTACGATCAGCGCCTCTACATCCTCGATCGCTGCCCTCCGGAGCCGATGGTGGCCGGCTTTCGCCTCGCCAACAGCGCGGACCAACCCCGGCTGCTGGTGCCAAGCGCCCGGATGGAAGAGGAAGATCTCGGAAGAAACCCGATGATTCTCGATCCCGTTCAGCATGACACCTTGGTTCGCGATCGGATCCGAGCGAAGCGCACCTGGGTCATCGAGCGCGACGGCGAGCTCGTCTTTCACATCAACGTCGGCACCCAGCTCGCCCACGCCTGCCAGGTGGGCGGCACCTATGTCCCCCCGGCTGCGCGAGGCCTCGGGCTCGGCGCCGCGGGAATGCGATCCCTCTCGCGGGCAATTCTTAAGGGTATAGCTCCAGAAACCTCCCGTATGCTCACGTTGCACGTGAATGAGGCGAACCTGCCCGCGGTCCGCGCCTACGAGCGCGCTGGGTTTGCGCGCTCGACCGCCTTCCGACTCCTCTCCGCGACGTGAACCCTCTCGGCGTCGGCGTGCGCTGACCCACTCCGTCAGGCTATGGGGCTGCCTTGAACGCGAGGGGAACGTGCACAACGACGGAGCTTTCTCCACTCGGGTCGAGGCTGCCGTCAGGCAGATCGAGGCCTCGACCGACGCCGAGGTGGTGGTCGTGGCGGCGCCTCACAGCGGAACGTACCGCGACGTGGTCTTCGCCGCCGCGAGTGTGTTTGCGTTTGGAGCCATGAATCTCGCGTTCTTTCTCCCGTTCTCGTTTCACCCGGTGGCGCTGTCGATCGAGCTGGCCGCGACCTGGGCGATCGGCGCCTGGCTGTTCTCTGGCCCGCGCGTGCTCCGCCAACTCGTCTCCCCGGCGCGGAGGTCTCGCCAGGTCCGGGAGGCGGCGTTCGCAGAGTTCCATCGCGAGGCGGTCCACGCGACCCCACGCCGGATCGGCGTCCTCGTCTACGTGAGTGCCCTCGAGCAGGCCGTCCTCGTCCTCCCCGATGTCGGGCTCGAGGCGCTCCTCCCCGGCGGGCGGTGGGCCGAAGCCCACGCCCGATTCGACGCCCGCACCGTCGACGGGATCCTCGCCGGGCTTGCCGCGATCGGCTCCCTCCTGGCCGAGACCCTCCCGCCCACCCACGAGGGCCCGGGCCTCGAACTCGCAGACGCCCCGCGGATCCGCACATGAAGGCGCGCATCCAAATCCTCGCGCTCCGGGGCCTCCCCCTGGTCCCGCTCCTGCTGCTCGCCGGCGACGCGATTGGCCGCGTCGGCGGCGGGGAGGGCTACGGCAGGCCCTCGGGCGGGGGCGGCGGCGGCGGCGGCGGCGGCTCTGGGGGCGGAGACAGCGACGGGCTGGTCGACCTCCTCTTCCTGGTGCTCTGGCTGTGCGTCGAGGTCCCGGTCGTCGGGATCCCGCTCCTGCTCCTCCTCGTCGCCGTGGTGATCCTCCGGTTCGTGTTCGCGCGCAACGCTCAGGCCCGGACCACGGTCCGCACGTCCACCCACGGTGGCTCGGGCGGACAGCCCCGGCGGGGGCGCAAGGGGCCCTTGCTCGACGCAATAACTAGCACTGACCCGGCTTTTTCACTCACCGTACTCCTCGATTTCCTCGTCCTCGTTCACCGACGCGTCTGGGATGCGGCGGGCACCGGCCAGTGGGAGCCCCTCAGCCCCTACGTCGCGGAGTCGGCGCGCTCCGCCGCAGTCCCGAGCCCCGGCTGGACCCTGCTCGAGGTGATCCCCGGCGCAATCCGCCCGACTCGGGCCGAAACGGCCGGACGCTATGCCCACCTGCACGTCCGCTTCGAGACCACCCGCCTCGAGCGGAGCGACACGGGGCGCGAAGCGCGCTTCCTCGTCGAGGAGGAGTGGACGTTTCGCCGAAAGCTCGGCGCGATCAGCAAGGAACCGGAGGCGGTCTTGCGGCTGGGGTGCCCCTCGTGCGGCAACGCCCTCGAAGCCACCAAAGAAGGCGCTTGCCCGACCTGTGGGGCGGGCATCGGCGCCGGCGAACTCTCCTGGCAGGCCCATTCTTTGCGGGTGCTCTCCCGGAGCCCAGTGGAGGCCCCGCAGGTGTCGTTCTGGCAGGGGGGCGAGGAGCAGGGGGCCACCCTGCCGACCGTGTCGGACCCCGGCTTGTCCGCGGCGCAGCGAAACCTTCATGTCCGCCACCCCGACTTCGACGATGCGGCCTTCCAAAAGCGCGTGTCGCTGACCTTCCACGGGCTCCAGCTCGCCTGGTCCGCAGGGCGCTGGCAGGACGCGCGCCCCTACGTCACCGATCCGCTCTTCCAAACCCTGCGTTTCCAAGTCGAGCGTTACACCAAAAGTGGACTTCGAAACCAACTCGACGACGTGGTGCTCGCCAAGCAGGTGACCACCCGAATCGCGACCGACGCCTGGTACGAGTCGATCACCGTTCGCCTCTGGGCCAGCGCCAAGGACAGCGTGATCCAAGTCGACACCGGCGAGGTGGTCGGAGGAAATCCGAAAGTAGACCGTCGGTTCTCGGAGTACTGGACCTTCGTCCGGGCCGCCGGAACGGGCGGCGGCAGCCGCGACGCTGCGCGGTGCCCGTCGTGCGGGGCCCCCCTCGACAATGTGAACGCGGCCGGGATCTGCGGATACTGCGAGAGCAAGATCACAACGGGGCGTTTCGACTGGGTGCTCTCCCGGATCGAGCAGCCCGAAGCCTACCAGGGGTAGATCGCGTGAGGCTCGAGGATCTCCAGGCCCGGGTCCGGGCGTTTTCCGATGCGCGGGACTGGGCCCAGTTTCACTCGCCGCGCAACCTCGCCATGGCGCTCTCGGTGGAGGCGAACGAGTTGCTCGCGCTCTACCTGTGGGCCAAGGACGGCGGCCCGCAGCCTGCCGAGCCTGGGCGGGTCCCGCACGTCGCCGAGGAAGCGGCCGACGTGCTCATCTGCCTGCTGAACTTCGCGGATCGGGCGGGGATCGACCTGGAAGCCGCGATGCTCGCGAAGCTTGCCGCCGCCGAGGAAAAGTACCCCGCCGATCGCGTTCGAGGTCAGGCCCGGAAGTACGACGAGTACCCGGAGTGGAAGAAGTAGGGATCACGGCGCCGGCGGCGGGCAGTCCCCATCGATCGACCCATCGCAGTTGTTGTCGATCTGGTCGCAGAGCTCGCGAGCGCCCGGGTGAATCAAGGGCTTGGTGTCTGCACAATCCAGCACGGCCCCGCCGACCGCCTTCGCGCACGTCTCGTCGCGATCGCGATCGCCGCTCGCGTCGTCGCCCGTGCAGACGTCGCAGGCATCGAACACCCCGTCCCCGTCGGTATCGACGTTCGGACCTTTGTCGCAGGGATCCTCCCGGTTGCAGATCCCGTCGGTGTCGCGATCGTCCGGGTTGTCCGCCGGGCACGGGTCGCAGGCATCGAAGGCCCCGTCGCGGTCCGCGTCCACGTTCGGACCCAGATCGCAGGCGTCGCGCGACTGGCAGATGCCGTCCCCGTCGGAGTCATCGGGGTTGTCGAGCGGACACCGGTCGCAAGCATCGTGGACCCCGTCGCGGTCGCCGTCGAAGTTGGGCCCCTGGTCGCACGCATCCGCGGACGCACAGAGCCCGTCGCCGTCGCGATCGTTCGGGTTGTCCGCCGGGCATGGGTCGCACGCATCGAAGGCACCGTCTCGGTCCGCGTCGACGTTCGGCCCCTTGTCGCAGGCGTCTTTGGCGTCGCACAGCCCGTCGGCGTCGGTGTCGTCGGGGTTGTCGAGCGGGCATCGGTCGCAGGCGTCGAAGACGCCGTCGCCGTCGCCATCGACGTCGGGACCCCGGTCGCACGGATCTGCGGACGCACACAGGCCGTCGCCATCGCGATCGTTCGGGTTGTCCGCCGGGCAAGGGTCGCACGCATCGAAGGCGCCGTCGCCGTCTGTGTCGACGTTCGGCCCCTTGTCGCAGGCGTCTTTGGCGTCGCACAGCCCGTCGGCGTCGGTGTCGTCCGGGTTGTCGAGCGGACAGGCGTCACAGGCGTCGAAGACACCGTCGCCGTCGCCGTCGACGTTGCGCCCCCGATCACACGCATCGGCCGAGGTGCAGATGCCGTCGGCATCCCCGTCGTTCGGGTTGTCCGCCGGGCACTTGTCACACGCATCGAACGCGCCATCTCCGTCGGCGTCGACGTTCGGCCCGAGGTCGCACGGGTCTTTGGCGTCGCACAGCCCGTCCTTGTCGGTGTCATCCGGGTTGTCCAGCGGACACGGATCACAGGCGTCGAACACCCCGTCCCGGTCGGTGTCGATGTTCCTGCCGAGCTCGCAGGCGTCGGCCGACGCGCACAAGCCGTCGCGGTCGGCATCATCGGGGTTGTCCGCCGGACAGGTGTCGCACGCGTCGAAGACGCCATCCCCGTCCGCGTCCACGTTCGGCCCCTTGTCGCAGGGATCGTCTGACGTGCAGATCCCGTCGTGGTCGATGTCGTCGGGGTTGTCCCGCGGGCAGGGGTCGCACGCGTCCATGACCAGGTCGCGGTCGCCGTCGACGTTGCGCCCGAGGTCGCACACGTCGGCCGACGCGCAGAGCCCGTCGGAGTCCTTGTCGTCGGGGTTGTCCTTCGGGCATCGATCACAGGCGTCGAACACGCCGTCGCCGTCGGCATCGACGTTCGGACCCTTGAGACACGGATCGACCGAGTCGCACACCGCGTCGTGGTCGATATCGTCCGGCTTGTCGACCGGGCACGGATCACAGGCGTCGAACACGCCGTCGCCGTCGCCATCGACGTTGGGTCCGAGATCGCAGGGGTCCGCGGCCTGACACACCTGGTCGCCGTCGGTGTCATCGGGGTTGTCGGTCGGGCAGGGATCGCAGGGGTCGAACACCCGATCGCCGTCCGTATCGACGTTCGGACCGAGATCGCAGGCGTCGTCGGTCTCGCACACTCGGTCGTGGTCGGAGTCGTCGGGGTTGTCGAGCGGGCAGGCATCGCACAGGTCGCCAGCCTTGTCCCCGTCGCCATCGCGCTGCTCGGGATCGGACACCTGCGGGCACAGATCGCAGCGGTTGCCGACCCCGTCGTGATCGCCGTCCACGGGGTCGTAGCAAGCGCCGTAGTAGAGGGTGGCCCGACCCTCGGCGAGTTGGCCGTTGGAGGCGCGCGAAGCGCCGACCACCGCATCGGCGAACCCGTCGCCGTTCACGTCGCCGGCCGGCTGCGCCGTCTCCCCAAACTGAGCGGCGGCGGCATTGGACTCTGCGGTCCACTCCGCGAAGGCCGGCGGCCCAGAAGGACTACCGAGATACAGGTAGATCCGCCCTTCGTCCGCCTCGGGGTGATCGTACTGCTTCGCGCCGATCAACAGATCGCTCAGCCCGTCCCCGTTCGCATCGCCGACCCCCGCCCCGGCCCATCCGAAGTACGAGTAGTCCTGATCCGACTCGGCGGTCCACGCTGCCGCAGGCGACAAACCAGCCGCCGAACCGAGGAAGAGCGACGACTTTCCAGCTGCCGACCGCCCGCTGGAACCGACCAGCACGTCGGCGAACCCATCGCCGTTCACGTCGCCCGCCGCGGACACCGATACGCCGAAGACGGCGTTCAATTGGTTCGACTCCGCCGACCAAGCGGCGGTCGCCTGCAGGCCGGAGGACGACCCGAGGTAGAGCCACGCCGCGCCCTCGGTCGCCTGCCCGTTCTCGTATCCCAAGAGGCCGACCGCGAGATCGCCGAAGCCGTCGCGGTTCACGTCGCCCACTGCGGCCAGTGCATGCCCGAACTGGGAGAAGGCGCGATCGGACTGGGCGCTCCACGAGGGAGCTGCCGCGAGCCCGGCGCGCGAGCCGAGCCAAACCGCGACGCGCCCCTCGTCGTCCTGCCCGTAATCAGACGCGCCGGCGCCAATCGCCAGGTCGGCCAGCCGATCGCCGTTGAAGTCCCCCGCGGAGGCGACCTCCCCGAACCGCGCACCGGCCTGATCGCCGTCGGCGGTCCACACGGGGGCGTCGCCGAGCCCGGACGGGGAGCCGCGGTACAGAAACACCCGGCCCTCGTCGACGTGGCCACCGTCGTACAAAGGCGCGCCGATGACGACATCTCCGAAGCCGTCCCCGTCGACGTCGCCGGCGGCGGCCACCGCGGCGCCGAAGCTCGCGTCGCGCTGGTCGCAGCGGGCGGTCCACGCTGCGGTCGAGGAAAGACCCGCCGCCGAGCCGAGATAGAGCGAGACGATTCCGTCCTCGGACGAGGTCGGGTCGGAGACCGGCGCCCCGATGAGCACGTCGTCGAACCCGTCGCCGTTGACGTCGCCGGCGGAGGACACCGCAGCCCCGAAGCGCGCCCCCGCGCGATCGGACTCCTGGACCCAGGACCTCCCAAACAGCGGCCCCACGGAGGAGGGGCTCGCCTCACCGGCGAACGTCGAGCCCAGGATCAAAACGAGGTTCAGCACGTCGCCTCCGGCCGGGAGGCTATCAGAGAGTGCGCAACCGGGCCCGCGGCGTGCGCCCGTGCTCGAAGGCCCACGGCGCGATAGCCGCGCGGCGAGCGAACTCCTCCCCCTCGCTCAACAGGAGCCCTCGTGCAATTCCCCCGCCTCGCGGCCTCGATGTTCGTCGCCCTCGGCGCGGCCTCGGCCTGCAACGAGGCGCCCGCACCCACGTCGCCTCCCGTCGCGGCGGTTGCTCCTGCCGGATCCGCGCCGCCCTCCCCGCCCGCAGATCCGGCGCCGGCGATCGGGGCGGGCCACTACGCGGAGTGCGCCGGCCAGGGGGGCAACGTCGCCCAACTGTCGCCGATGTTCCTCGAGAAGATGCCCGCTTGTGATGCCGCACACACCGCGCCGGCCGCGACGCTGGACGATCGCGCCGGCGACGGCAGCCTCATCGGCGACAGCGGGGATTGCCAATATGGCGAGGGCATCGTCTGCCATTTCCACAGCGGAATGGAGTTCGTGACGAGCGACAACCTCGAGGATCCCGAGGTGGGCGAGCTGCACTGCATCGTGCCGTCCGCCGATGCCCAGAGCCCGACGGTCTTCGGCGCTCACCTCCGCTGCAAGGCTGGCACGTCGCCCGCCTCGGGCACCAAGGCGTGCTCCGCCGGCTTGTTGAGCGTCCTCGAAAGTTGCACCGCGGGCTGGAAGTGCTGCGACAACGGCACCCTCACGAAGCCAGTCGGCAAGCACTCAGACGACGAGAAGAAGCTCCGTCCTGACTTCCGAGTGTGTGAGGATGCCTCCCTCGAGATCGACTGCGGACTGCTGCACGGGATGCACGCGCACACCGCGAACGTGGTGGGCCTCGGGGAGGAATCCACCGGCACCTTCCCGGGCGGAGCGCACCCGGCTCACTGACAGAGGGAAGCGGTCAGCCGAGACGCGTCGCAGCAGCCGACGACGTCCGCGCAGGGCCCGAAGAAGGCGTCGGTCTGCGTGCAATTCACCGGCAGGCGCGCGCAGTTGCCGTCCGCGTCGGACCACAGCTCGGAGCCCCACCGAGGCCCGGTGTCGACGGTGAAGTCGCACGGGTCCGGCCAGGCGCTGGAAGGCCGGGTGAGCGTGCGGGACGTCCAGCACGAGGCGGCGGCGTCCCAGTACTCCTCGGTGATCTCCACCGTGGTGCCCTCGGTGGTCGGGTCGGTCGAAGGGGGAACGGTCGCGCCGGTCGGCGCCGGGGGCGGCGCGGGGGTCGCGGTGGGCGGCGTGGAGGCCGGCAGTGAATCTCCAGGATCGCGGCCCGGTCGGTCGGACGCGCCGCAAGAGGCAACACCCAGCGCCAGGCCGTGGAGGAGCGGGACACGCATCGGGGACCTCGTGGCGACGTCTAGCCCCGAGGATACCCGGCCTTTCCTCCAACCGCTACCTCAGGCAGTCGAGCGGCGAGGGTCCGTGCTCCGCCCAGTCGGAAGCCAGGGCCTCCCACCCGGGGTCGCCTGGGAACGGGGCCGGATTCGCCAGGATCCACTTCGCTCGCCCCGCTGCCGGTTCCCGGCCCGGTGACCACTTCTGCGGCGACGGGAGCACCGCAGCGACCCCCGCCGCCTGGGCGTAAGATAGCTTCCGACTTGGTAGTTTCCAGTATCGCTCCGCGCCCGCTTCGAACCCGAAGGTCATCTGTCCCGTCTCGGCCACGTTTAGATAGAGTTCGAGGATCCGGGACTTCGGGACGAGCAACTCGAGCAGCCCGGTGTACACCCCCTCGAGGCCCTTCCGCACCCAGCTTCGGGTCTGCCACAGGAAGACGTTCTTCGCGACCTGCTGGCTGATAGTGCTTCCCCCGCGGACTTTCCCGCCGTCGCCGTAGTGTTCCAGCGCGCTGCACAGGGCCTCCCAGTCAAAGCCGTGGTGCAGCCAGAAGCGGGCGTCCTCCGAGCTCACCGCCGCCCGGGCCGCGTTGCCGCCGAGTTCGCCGAGGCTGCGTGGGCGGTAGTCCACCCAGGCCCACTCCCCGGTCTCGACGCCGTGGGTCCACGCCCGATCCACCATCGTGAGGGTGAGCGGCGGATCGACGAAGCGGACGAACATCACCTCGGCCGGCGGGATCGCGACAGCGAGCGCGAGCGCCGCGATCCCGGTGCGACAGATCCAGCGGAGGGCGGTGCGCAGCGTCACGCGCGCCTATATTCCGTCGGCCATGCCTGCTGTCCGCGCCAACGCCATCGACCTGTGGGTCGAAGACACCCACCCCGGCGATCGCTCCCGCCCCCCGGTCCTCTTGATCATGGGGCTCGGCGCTCAGCTCGTGTTCTGGCCCGAGGCCCTGGTGGAGCGGCTGGTGGCCGACGGCTTCCGGGTCGTCCGCTTCGACAACCGCGACGTGGGGAAGAGCGCGTGGCTCGACGGGCTCGGCCGCCCCGACATCGCCAAGGCTGTCCGGTGGCGGCTCCTGGGTCGTCCCCTTCCCCCGCCGTACACCCTCGACGACCTCGCGGCCGACGCGGTGGCGCTCCTCCAGGTGCTCGACCTGCCACCGACGCACGTGGTCGGTGCGTCGATGGGCGGGATGATCGCCCAACTCGTCGCCCTTCAAGCGCCGGCTCGGGTGGCGAGCCTCACCTCGGTGATGTCGCACACCGGCGAGCTCAGCCACCTGGCGATCCACCCGGCCGTCGCCCGAGCGCTCCTGGCTCCCCCGCCCCGAACGCCCGAGGCGGGCGTCCAGGCGTTGGTCGACACGTTCCGCGCGATCGGCACCCAGCCGTTCCGCGAGGCGGAGTTCCGCCCCCTCGCCGAGCAGGTGATCGCCCGCGGCTTCCACCCCGACGGCACCCGACGGCAGCTGGCGGCCGTGCTCGCCGCTTCCCCGCGCACGGCCGCGCTCGGGGGGCTTCGCCTGCCCGCGACCGTGATCCATGGCACCGCGGACCGGCTGGTCCCCCTGCGCGGGGGGCGGGCGACGGCGGCGGCGATCCCGGGCGCCAGGATGGTCGAGGTGCCGGGCATCGCCCACGACCTGCCGCGGGTGGCCTGGCCGGCGATCGCGGACGAGCTCCGTCGGTTTATTTCCTGAGCAGGATCCGCTGCAACATCGCCGCGTCGGCGACCGGATCCACCCCATTCACCACCGCCGCCATGCGCGGGTCGGCTGCCGACGCGTCGGGCCAGTCGAAGCGCGCCGGTGCGAGGTTGTCGAGGTCGGCCTGGGCGTCGCCCGGGGTCGTGTCCCACCACGGGTCGTACTCGACCTGCCGGACGTCGACCATCGCGTAGTGACCGTGCGACGTCCACGGGCCGGGGGCCTTGAAGACAATCGGCCCGGTGAACGGGTTTCCCCCCTTCACGTCGCCCTCCGGTCGCCCCAGGTGGGCATCGCATGCCGTGGTGGGCTTCCCATAGGCCGCGTCGCCGCAGCGATGCACGTAGCTCGTGGCGCCCTGGGTGAAGTCGCGGACGTACCCGTGCCCCTGGAGCCACCAGGCGGTCACCGCGGCGTCGGTCGCGGCCTCCAGCACCGCCTCGTCGTAGCGGCTGGCCGGGCTCAGGGCCCGCCAAGTTCCCATCCCGAGGTACTGCTGGGCGTTCGCACAGCCGGCGAAGGTGCCCGCCGACCCACAACCGGGGAAGAGGGGCGCATCGCTGCGATTGTCTGGGTTATAGGCCACCGGATCGAGTCGGTTGTCCACCGTGTACAGGATGCCGATCGCCTCGAGCATCGCGTTGCGGTTCACGAGGAGTCGATCCGCTCCGACCTCGCTCACGATCAGCCGCACCGCGAGCGAGAGCTCCGACTCCTCCAGGAGCTGGGTCGGGGTGACCGGGCGGGTGACCTCGTCGTAATCGTAGGTGATCCACTCGCCGCCGACTCGGCCTTCCACGCCGAACGCATCGAAATCGACGAAGACGTCGCGGGCGAAGGGGCAGCCGGCGTCCGACAGGCACAGGGCGTCGCCGGGGATCCCCTCAGCGGCGAGGTACGAGCCCGCGGCGGAAGCGGGTCGGGACGCAGCGGGTTCTGACGTCGGAGCCTGCGCCAGCCATGCCGCGGCGAGCGCAGTCACCCACGATCGGGCCTGCTGGAGCACCGACCACATTGTGGAACCCCCGAGCCCTCTTTCCTCGCCCATTTCGCGCATCCACGCCAGCCCGATCCCTCGCCGGCTCAAACCCCGGGGCGAATGCAGAGCGAATGTCCGGGAACATCAGCATGTCAGGAAGTTGTAAAGAGCCCCGCCCGGCCACCCGGGGCGGCTACGTCGGTCCGGTGTTGCTCCTCCTTGCCGCGTGCGCTCACCAGGCCCCACATACCCCTCCCCCCGATCCCCTGGTCGAGGCCCGAGCGGCCGCGGCCATTGCGGACAAGGACCAGGTCCTCGACCAGCTCCGGCTCGCGTCGCAGACCCTCGCCGCCGGCAACGACGAGGAGGCGGATCGAACCCTGCGGGCCGCCGTGCAAGAGATGCAGGACTTCGCCGCCGACGGCGAGTTCGCGGCGTTCGTCGTCTCAGAGCGCAGCAAGCAATGGAAGGGTGAACCCTGGGAGAAGGCCATGGCCTTCCTCCAGCTCGGGTTCCTTCGGCTGGCGGACGGCGATCCCGGCAATGCGCTCGCGATGTCCAAGTCGGCGCTCCTGGCCGACACCGGGTCGCGGCAGGAGCGGTGGGGCTCGGATCTCATCGCGGGGTTCGCGCTGCAGTCCCTGGCGCTCGCCGACCTCGGCGACAGCGCCGACGCAGCCGCGGCCCTCGAGCGGGCGATCGACGCCGCCTGGGCCCGCGGGCTCTCCGACGCGTTGACCCGCTCGCTCGCCGCGATCCCGCCCGGCGACGATCCCGCGGCCGACCACGCCGCGCGCACGCTCCTGCTGGGCGGACTCCCGGCCGGGATCGCGGCACATCCTCGCGATCCGGCGGCGGCGGTGGCCGGTGCGCGCTCCTGGGCGACCGACGCCCGGATGACCGCGCTCGACGGCCCCCGCAAGGCCTGGCCGCCCGCGCTCGGCGACCTGAAGCGGAGCGCCGTCCGCGTCGCCTTCGAGGCGATGGAGCCGCTCGCCGTCGCATGGGCGAAAGCACCTATCGACCCAGCCATCCTGGCTCGGATCGAGTCCGATCAGGCCGAGCTCCGCGCGGCGCTCCGGCCCTCCAGCCTGTTGCTGGTGATCGAAGCGGGTGTCGGACCGACCAAGCAGTCCCGCGGAAAGTACGACGAGCAGCTCGTGATCGTGCCGGGATCCGGCGGTCGCGCCCCGCCGGTGCGCCTCGACGGGGCGCCGCTGCTCCCCGCCCCGCTCGAAGACGTCTCGTTTCAGGCCACCACCCGTGGTGGTCGACGGGTCGACGCTTTTCTAGCGGGAAAGGCCGTCTTCGAAGACGCTTCGCTCGGCGTTGGGTACGCGCTGGCCCAGGCGGGGAACCTCGCCTCGTGGAGCGAGGGACAGCAATCCGACGAGGTCGCCGCCGTGCTGTGGATCGCGGCCGGGGTCGTGTGGCTCGCGGGAGCGATCTCGAGCCCGGCCGCCGATACGCGCCAGTGGGGCCTGCTGCCGGACAGCCTGTGGTTGGTGCGCGCCGACCCGGGTCCCGGGGTCCACGCGCTCGAGGTCGGCGACCGCCACTACACCGTCGAGATCCCGGACCGCGGCCGCGTCGTTCGCTACCTTCCGGCTCTCGATCCGGGTGGGGCGAATCGCTTCGGCACCCCGTGCGTCCACTGTGAACCGGCGCCGTCCCCGGCGTTGGCCATTCCCGCGCAATAAAGACCGAAGGAGGAAGACATGCTCCGCACGATGTTCCTGGTGGCCGCGTTGGGCGCGTGCTCGAAGAAGGCGAAGTACGTGGATCCCGATGTCGAGGCCCGCGTCGAGGGAACCGGCATCGAGTCCCGCGACGTGCGCGCTGTCGTGGTCGAAATGAGCAAGCAGCTGCTCGAGAACCCAGTGATCGCCCAGGCGACGACCGCTCCGCGGCTCGCGGTGCTGCCGATCGACAACCGGTCGCGGTTCCTCATCGACTCCGACATCCTGAACACGCTCATCACCGACGGCCTCATCAACGGCGCCGCCGGGAAGCTCGCCATCGTGAACCGCGACCTGACCGATCAGATCGTGGCGGAACGCCTGGCCAAAGCGCGCGGGCAGGTCGACGGCGGCGAGCCGAAGAGCGCGATGGCCGGGGTCGAGTACTTCCTCGAAGGCGAGATCTCGAGCCTCTCGGCCTCCACCACCCGAGCCCAGACCGACTACGTGGTGATCCGCTTCCAGTTGACCGACGCGAGCACCGGCGTCATCGGCTGGTCGAACAGTTGGGAGATGAAAAAGGAGGGCTCCTGGGGAGTCATGTACCAGTGATCGCGATCTCGTCTGCCTTCGACGGCGGGAACATCGAGGTGGTGAATGCGGAGGACGCGAGCGACGTGCGCCTCGCGATCCGCCGCGACAACGCCAGCGACTTCCTCCAGTGGTTTTACTTCCGGGCCACCGGCTCGCGGGCGGCGGCCTGGAGTTTTCGGCTGATGAACGCCGGGGCGTCGACCTACCCCACCGGCTGGGCGGGCTACCAGGTCGCCGCGTCCACCGACCGCAAGAGCTGGCGACGCCTCCCCACCACGTTCGAGGGCGGCGAGCTGCGCTGGACGCATCGGCCAGAGGGAGACGTTTGCTGGTACGCCTACTTTGCGCCGTACTCCCTCGAGCGGCATGCCGATCTGCTCGCCCGCTGTGCGGACCACGCCCGAATCGACACCCTGGGGCAAACGATCGACGGGCGCGACGTCGACCGGGTCACCGTCGGCAATCCCGCGGGCAAGCAGATCTGGGTCATCGCCCGCCAGCACCCCGGCGAGACGATGGCCGAGTGGTGGATGGAAGGGTTTCTCGGCCGACTCCTCGATCCGACCGACGCCCTCGCCCGCGCACTCGGCCGCGCCGCCCAGTTTCACGTCGTCCCGAACATGAACCCCGACGGATCGTTCCGCGGAAACCTCCGGACCAACGCCGCGGGAGCCAACCTCAACCGCGAGTGGCACGCCCCGACCCTCGAGCGCGCACCCGAAGTGGCCGTCGTGCGGAACGCGATGGACACCTCGGGGGTACACCTGTGCCTCGATGTGCACGGAGACGAGGATCTACCCTACAACTTCATCGCTGGTTCGGAGGGTGTCCCCGGCCACGACGCCCGCAGCGACGCCCTGCTCGCGACGTTCAAGACCGAGTATCAACGCGTAAACCCAGATTTTCAGCAGACCCACGGCTACCCCATCGAGGCGCCGGGAGAGGCGAACCTCACCCTTTGCACGAACCAGACCGCGCTCCGCTATCGGTGTTTGGCGATGACCCTGGAGATGCCGTTCAAGGACACGGCCAACGACCCCGACCCGCGGGAGGGATGGTCGCCGGCCCGAGCGGTCAAGCTCGGGGCCAGCGCGCTCGAACCGATCGCCGCGGTGCTACCAGCCCTGTAGCTTCCCCACGATCTCCCACATGATCTCGCGGGTACCCCCCCCAATCGGGTAGAGCCGGGCGTCGCGGTACAACCGTTCGACGACGTATTCGCGCATGAACCCATAGCCACCGTGGATCTGTACGGCCTCGTCGCACACCGCGGTCACGAGATCGCTCGCGGTGTTCTTGAGCATCGCCGCGAGCCCCATCGCGTCGTCTCCGGCGAGGTGGCGGCGCACCACGTCGTCCAGGAACGCGCGGGTGGCGGTGATCCGGGTGACCATCTCGGCCAGCTTGTGGCGGGTGGTCTGAAAACCGAGGATGGGGCGCCCGAAGGCCTGGCGCTGCCGAGCGAAGGCCACGCTCTCCCGAAACGCGAGTTCGGCGATGGCCACGCAGTTTCCGGCGAGCAGCAACCGCTCCTCGACGAAGTTTCCGGCGATGAGCGCGAACCCGGCATTCTCAGGCCCGATCAAGTTGGCGACCGGCACCCGACAGCCGGCGAAACTGAGCTCCGCGGTATCGCTCGCCCACCAGCCCATCTTCTTCAGCGACCGGCCGACCGAGTACCCCGGTGTTTCCCGTTCGATGACCAGCAGGCTGATCCCGCCGTGGCCGGCCCCGCCGGTGCGCACGGCGGCGGTGAGAAAGTCAGCACGAACGCCGCTGGTGATGAAGGTCTTGCTACCGTCCACGACATAGTGGTCGCCGTCGCGCCGGGCTCGGGTGGCGATCGAGGCGACATCCGACCCGGCCCCGGGCTCGGTGATTGCGAGCGCCGCGACCTTTCTCCCTTGGAGTACCGGGCGCACGAACCGCTCGATCTGGTCGGGCGTCCCGTACTTCACAATGGGAGGGAGCGCGATCCGGTGGCTGCCCCCTCCCACCACCGTGCCCACCGACTTGCCCTTCAGGACGAGCTCTTCCTGCACCACGAGCAAATGGGAGAGATCGCCGCCTTGGCCCCCGATCGCCTCCGGATAGCCGACCCCGAGCAAACCCGCGTCGGCGAACTTCTGCGCCAGGTCCGCTGGGAACCCGCCCGCTTCCTCCCACTCGAGCGCGTGCGGCGCGATGTTCTCCGCCGCGAACCGCCCCGCTGCCTCGCGGAGCGCCTGGTGCTCCGGCCCTTCCCACGAAGCGCGCACCTTAGCCCGATGCCCGATGGACCGACTCCACCCCCGAGATCTTCTCGATGTTGCGGATCAGTCGCGTGAGTTCGGCGATGTCACGCACTGCGATCTGAAGCTGGCAGAGCGCGCGATCGTCGGCGATGCACTTCGCTTCGGCGCGCTGGATGTTCACCTGGTTCTGCTCGCAGACCTTCGTGATGTTGGCGAGCATGCCCGGGCGATGGGCGCACACGATCTCGATCTCGCCGGAGTGAGGGCCCTCGGTGGAAGGGTCCCATTGAACCGGA
>CANLGQ010000081.1 GCA_947490265.1 Pseudomonadota bacterium
ATCCGCCGGCGCAACATCTTTGATCCGGCCTACATCCAGGCGTATGACCCCAGCAGTAAGGCCGGTGGCGGTGGCGTGGCCATCAGCGAGCTGAAGCTCAAGTTGCTGGCCACGTTCGTGGCTTCACCCGACAGCATGAGCGCGGCGATCATCTCGGGGGACACCGGCTCGTCGGGGTACGGCATCGGCGAACAACTGTTCACCACCGGGGCCACCCTGATCGGGATCGAGCGGGACCGGGTGAAGATCCGGGCGACGAACGGCGACGAGAGCTACCTCGTCCTCGACGACACCGCGCCCGTGCCCGTTGCGGCCGACCCGGGAGCGGGCGCCAGCACCACCGAGGGCGTCGAACAGCTGTCGGAGACCAAGTTCTCGCTCGACAAGTCGGTGCTCGACAAGTACCTCGCCGACCCCACCCAGCTCGCGACGATGGGGCGGGCGCTCCTCCATCGCGGACCCGATGGGGAGTACGACGGCTATCGACTGTCGGCGATCCGGCGGGGCACCATCGCCGACAGCCTCGGGATCAAGAACGGCGACGTCGTGCATTCCGTCAACGGCCAACCGTTGAATTCGGTCCAAGCGGCGATGTCGGCCGGCACCTCGCTGACCTCGGGGACGAGCGCGTTCGCCATCGAGGTGACGCGGCGCGGCCAGAAGATGACTCTCGACTACGACGTCAAGTGAACCTCCCCTTTCCCATCCAAACCGGGCAACCTACGTGAATCGCCTGCCTCATGCTCTTCGGATCCCGCTGCTCCTGGCCTGGTGCGCCGCCGCCCCGCTGGCGCGCGGTCAGACTCCGCCGCCCGGTCCGGCGATCCCACCCGGAGAGGTCCCGGCCGGCCGGCTTCCGAGCGGTGCGCCCCCGGTTCCCCCCGGAGGCGACGTGGTGGTCGGGGATCCGAACCCTCAGCTCCCGCCGGAGGTCGGCCGCGCCAACGAGCTGATGCTCAATTTCGTCGAGCAAGACCTCTACACGCTGCTCGAGTTCTTCGCGCGGAGCACGCGCCGGAACTTCATCATTCCCGACAAGAAGGAGCTCGAGGCCAAGAAGGTCACCGTCATCAGCCACCATCCGATCCCGGGTGAGCTCGCCTGGCAGGCGTTCCTGTCGGCGCTCGACGCCGCCGGCTACACGACCTACGACACCGGCGGGAACTGGTATCGGGTCGTCAAAGCCGGCGAGGCGGGCACCTCGCCGCTCGCCGTCGGCATCGGGCGCGCCGTGCCCTTCACCGACAACTTCGTCACCCAGCTCATCACCCCGACGAACGTGAGCGTGACCGAGGTGTCGAAGGTCATCGAGGGCATGAAGAGCCCCGAAGGCAAGATCGTCGCTTATGCGCCGACGAACACGATCATCATCACCGACAGCGGATCGAACATCCGCAAGATGCTGAAGGTGCTCGATCAGCTCGACGTGGCGGCTCCGCGCTCCACGCTCGAGATCATCGAGCTGAAGTACGCCAAGGCCGGGGACATCAAGCAGATCATCGAGGCGCTCTACGGCACAGCAGAGAGCACCACGAGCTCGCCGAGCAGCTCGAGCCCGTCGAGTCGGCGGGCGCCGCGCACGCGGGGGCGGGAGACGCCGGCCGCGCCCGTGGCCGAGGAAGGCTCGGTGACCGCCGGAAGCGAGAGCAAGTTCATCGCAAAGGTCATCGACGACGAGCGAACGAACGCCATCATCGTGCTCGCCAACCCCGAGGGGCACGCCGCGGTGCGGCAGCTCGTGGCGGATCTCGATCGCGACGTCGATCCGCTCAACCGGGCCCAGATCCACGTGGTCTACCTCGAGCACGCGAAGGCGGTCGACGTCGGGACCGTGCTGAGCGAGCTGTCGCAGGCCGGAAGCCGGAACACGCAGCCCCAACGCGGCGATCGGCGGGGTGGTGGTGCGACTCCCCCCGCTCCGAACGCTCCGAACGCGCCGCGCACGCCAGCGGCCCCGGCCGGGGGTGCCGCGGGTAGCGAGGACGAAGGGTCGGGCGCGATCGCCGCTTTCGACTCCGGCATGCGGATCGCCCCGGACGAAAATACCAATTCGCTCGTAATCATCGCCAACTCGGAGGACTTCGCGGTCGTCGAGCAGGTGATCCGCAGCCTCGACATCGAGCGGAAGCAGGTGTTCATCGACGCAGTGTTGCTCGAGCTCGGCGGAGAGAACACCCTCGACTTCAGCCTCGCGGGCCACTTTCCGTTCAAGCCCTCGGAAGACGTGTCGCTGGGGGTGGCGGGCGCGCAGCTCGGGACGAGCTCGATCTTCGGGCTCACCCAGGACCTGCTGACCGGGGTCGCTCTGGGCGTCTTTGGCCCGGGAATTCCCTACACCGATCCCGCGACCGGCACCGAGCTGACGATCCCGGCCTTCGGCGTCGTCCTCAACGCGCTGAAGTCGAACTCCTCGGTGAACATCATCAGCAACCCCAGCATCGCGGCGATGGACAACGAGGAAGCCAAGATCGTCGTGGGTCGGAAGGTGCCGTTCCCGACCACCTCGGGTCTGAACAACCTCGGGCAGCCGGTCGTGAGCTTTCAGCGCGAAGATGTGGCGATCACCCTCGAGGTGACACCCCGCGTGAATTCCTCCAACTACGTCACGCTCGAAGTGAAGGTCGAGGCGCAGGAGATCGAGGAAGACGACCAGGGGCTCAGCGCCGCGGCAACGGGCGGTCCCACGACCTCGAAGCGCGAGCTCGAGACGGTGGCGTTGCTTCAGGACAACCAGACGATGGTGGTCGGCGGGCTCGTGGGTTCCACCGACACCGAGGTGGAGACGAAGGTGCCGATTCTGGGCGACCTCCCGCTGGTCGGCGCCCTCTTCCGAGGGTCGCGCGACATCTCGCGACGCACCAACCTGCTGATCTTTCTCACCCCGCACATCATCGACGACCCCGAGGACATGCTCGAGATCCAGCGGGTCAAGGAGGCGCAGCGACTGGAGTTCCTCCGCCGTTTCTACGGCAAGTCCCGCGACGAGTACATGCGCGAGATGAACGACCTCCTGCGGTACTCGATGAATTTCGTCGATGAACCCTCGGTCTTCCGGGGTGCCGACACGGTCATTCAGGACCTGTCGCTCGACGATCAGCCTGTTTCGCCCGAAACGCGCGCCGCGATCGAGACCGAGCTCGAGAATGCCGGCGTCGCTCCCCCGGGGTCGGAGGCGTCCCCATGAGCGTCCGCAGGGTTGAGGTCGGCGAGGCGCTACGCCAGCTCGGCGTAGACGAGAAAGCGCTGACCTCCGCCCGGCAACTGGCGGAAAAGCAGGGGATACCGGTTCGCGCTTCTCTCCAGAGGGTGGAGGGAATCGACCCCAAGCTGCTCGCCAACGCGCTGTCCCAGCTCTCTGGCCTCCCCGTCCTCGAAGCGGTGGACGGGGGCGCTGTCGAGCCCGATCTGGTGCGCACCTTTCCGATCGCGATCGCCAGAGAAGCTGGGATTTTGCCCCTGTATGTCGCCGAGGGCGAACTCGTGGTGGGCCTGTCGGATCTCAGTGCGCTGACCGCGCTCGACGACCTGAGGGTGCTGCACGGGTATCCGGTGCGCCCCGTGTTGGTGGCATCGAACCTCCTGCAAGACGCGATCAACAAGGCCTATGATCGCGCCGCGGCGTCGGCCCACGCCGTGCTCGACGTCGCCGAGCAGGAGGAGGAGGGAGAGGCCGACCTGCTCCTCGAAGAGGCCGAGCTCCTCGACGACCCGAACCAGGCGCCGATCATCCGATTCGTGAACGCGCTCCTCTCCCAGGCGATCAAGGAGCGCGCCTCGGACATCCACATCGAGCCCTACGAGAAGGACGTGGTGGTGCGCTACCGGGTGGATGGCGTCCTCAAGGAGACCATTCGACCGCCGGTCAAGTTCAAGAACACCATCGTCGCCCGGATCAAGATCATGAGCGGGCTCAACATCGCGGAAAAGCGACTTCCGCAAGACGGCCGCATCCGGCGAAAGCTCGGGGGAAGGGAGATCGACCTGCGCGTCAGCACCGTCCCGGTGCGGCACGGCGAGCGGGTCGTGATGCGTATCCTGGAGAAAGGGCAGGTCTTTTCGCTCGACCGCATCGGAATGGGCGGACAGACCCTCGAGATCTTCCGAAAGCTGATCCACCGTCCACACGGCATCCTGCTCGTGTCCGGACCGACCGGCTCGGGGAAGTCCACGACGCTCTATTCTGGGATCACCGAGATTAATTCCCCTGACGTCAACATCCTCACCATCGAGGATCCCATCGAATACGAGGTCGCCGGGATCGGCCAGGTGCAGGTAAACCCCAAGATCCAGCTCACCTTCGCGTCCGCCCTGCGGTCCTTCCTGCGCCAAGACCCCGACGTCATCCTGGTGGGCGAGATCCGCGACCGGGAGACTGCCGAGAATGCCGTCCAGGCCTCGTTGACCGGTCACCTGGTGTTCAGCACCATCCACACCAACGACGCGGCCGGGGCGTTCGCCCGGCTGGTCGACATGGGCGTCGAGCCGTTCCTCGTCGCCTCCTCGCTGCTCGGTGTGCTGGCGCAGCGCCTCGTGCGGCGCCTGTGTCCGCATTGCCGAGAGGCCTATACGCCGTCCGACGCCGAGCTTGTCGATATCGGTATCCCGCGCAGCCGCATCGCCGGGCCCGTCTACCGGGCGAGGGGATGCGAGCGGTGCAACCAGCTCGGGTACTCGGGTCGAACCGGAATTTACGAGTTTCTTGCCGCGAGCGACGAGATCAAGCCGCTGGTCATCGCGAACAAGGACGCTGGCACGATCAAGCGGAAGGCCATCGAGCTCGGGATGATCTCGCTCCGCGACGACGGCATCACGAAGGTGCTCGAAGGGGTGACGACGTTCGACGAGGTCATGCGCGTTACGCAGGAAGACAGGGAGATCCAGTAAACCATGCCGGTCTTCGCCTACAAAGGGCTCGACACCTCCGGCAAGGCGACTGCCGGCATCGTCGACGCCGACAACGCGAAGGTCGCCCGAGTCCGGCTGCGCAAGCAGGGGGTATTCCCAACCGATATCCGCCCCCAAACCGACGGGATCACGCGCGGCACTGGACTCAACCGCGAGATCAACGTCGGTGAGTACTTCCAGTTCGTCACCACCCGCGACGTCAGCCTCCTCACCACCCAGCTCGCCACGCTGATCGGGGCCCACATCCCGATGGCCGAAGCCCTGAGCGCGTTGGTCGACCAGGCCGAGAAGAGCAAGCTCAAGGTCGTACTCTCGAAGGTTCGGGAGAAGGTGACCGAAGGGGCGCCGCTCGCCGACGCGATGGCCGATCACCCGAAGGTTTTCGACGACCTCTTCGTGCAGATGGTGCGGGCCGGGGAACGCTCCGGGGCGCTCGACCTGGTGCTCCGCCGGCTCGCGAAATTCGTCGACAGCCAGGTCAAGCTCCAGGGCCAGATCCTGAGCGCGCTGGCCTACCCGATCCTGATGTCGTGCGTGGGGGTGGCCATCCTCATGGGGCTCTTCATCGGCGTCATCCCTCGGATCCGTGGGCTTTTCGAGTCGATGGGGGGCGAGGATTCCCTGCCGCTGCTCACCAAGGCCGTCTTCCTCTTCGGCGACCTGCTGGTGGGCTACTTCTGGATATTTCCTCCAATTGTCATCGCTGCAATCTGGGGCATCCGGAGGTGGCTGCGCACCAAGGCCGGCCGGGAGACCTGGGACCGGCTCCGGATCCGCCTGCCGGTCTTCGGGAAGCTGTCGCGCCTGGTCGCGGTTTCTCGGTTCTGCCGCACCCTGAGCACGCTGCTCCTCTCGGGCGTCCCCATCATCGCTGCGCTCGGCATCGTCGAGCGCATCGTCGGAAATGTGGTGCTCGCCCGGGCGATCGCGGCTGCGTCGCACAACATCACCGAAGGTCAGTCCATCGCGGTGCCCTTGAAAGCGTCGGGCGAGTTTCCGCCGATGGTGTGCCACATGATCGCGATCGGGGAACGCACGGGAGAGCTCGAGAAGATGTTGACGGTCGTGGCGGATTCCTATGAAGAGGAGGTCGAGTCCACCATGACGGCGCTCACGAGTCTGCTCGCTCCCCTGATGATCATGGTCATGGGCGGCGTCATCTTCCTCGTCGCGCTCGGTTTGCTCATGCCCATGATGAACCTGTCGTCGATGATCAAGTAAGTAGATCTACAAGGAGAAACCGATGCAATCGCTGCTCACCAACCGTCGTCGTCGCTCCCGTCGCCGCGGGATGTCGCTCGTCGAGGTGATGGTCGTCATCGCCATTATCCTCACCCTCATGAGCATCCTGGCGTTCGGGGTGTTCTCGATCTTCAATGAGAGCAAGATCGGCACGTCCCGCCTGCAGATGATGAAGATCGCCGAGCGGGTCGACGTGTACATGCTCCGCAAGAAGAAGCCCCCGGGTTCGGGCGATGGGCTGTCCGTCGTCTACGGGAGCGAGCCGGTTCCCACCGACTCCTGGGGCAACGAATTTGTCTACCTGTCGCCGGGGCCGAATGGCAAGCCCTACGACCTCATCAGCCTGGGCGCCGACGGCGCCGAGGGCGGCGAGGGAGAGAACGCCGACCTTCTCCTCTCGGAACCGGAGTAGGCGATGCCCCGCGGGCTTACCGGCAGCCGAGCGCGACGCGGCCTCTCCCTGGTGGAGATCATGGTCGTCATCGCGCTGCTGCTCGTCATGTTCGCGGTGCTCGTTCCGAGTGTTCGCGCTGTATTCGGCCTCGAACACCGCAAGGCGGCGCTTCGAATGACGATGCTCTTCCAGCAACTCCACGACGAGGCGATCCTCCGAAACGTCACGTTTCGGGTGGCGTTCAACCTGGACGCGAACAGCTTCCACGTCGACGTTGGCCAGGGAAGCGCGGTCATTTTCTCGGATCCCGAGGAGAAGGCGAAGTACGAGGAGGATCTCGAGCGCCGACTCAAGCTGATGGACGAGCGGGAGCTCGCCGAGTATCGCTCGAACCAGCAGCCCTTCGAGAAGCTGGGCGCCCAGTTCCAGACCGAATTCGAGCTCCCCGATGGCCTCGAGTTCGGCGGCGTCTACACCCCCCAGTACGGCCACCTGGTCCGGAAGGGAGAGAAGCGCGAGGACGAGGAGGGCCCCCAGATCGTCTATACCTACATTTTTCCGAGTGGAATCGCCGAGCATACCGTCGTCTGGCTCACCGAGCGGGGCGGAAAGGATGGATGGACGGTCGAGGTGGAGCCGGCGTCGGGGAACGTTCGGATGTCGGGCGAGTTGATCGATTGGGACGACACTCAAGAGTGGATCCCGACCGAAGGGCCGGCGCTGCCATGAATCGGCGCGGCTTCAGTCTGCTCGAGGTCATGATCGCGCTGGCCATCCTGGTCGTTTCGATGGCCATTTTGGTGGAGACCCAGAGTTCGGCGGCCTTCCTGACCCGGGAGGCCGAGCGAATCGTGACCGCGACCGATCTCGCGGCGTTGAAGTTCGATGAAGCCGTGCTCGTGGTCGAGGAGGACGGGTTTCAGCTCGGCGACATCGACGAGTCCGGCGACTTCTCGGATCTCGGCGACGAGGCGATGGACCTCGAATTCGGACCGGAGCTCGAGGACTACAAGTGGGAGTGGTTCGTCTCGGAGGTCGACTTCGAGCTGGCGGCCGACCTCGTGGGCACGGCGGCAGAGCTCCAGAACAGCGGGGTGATCGGCGGGGGCGGCGAGGGCGCGGATCTCGCCGCGGGCGGTGGTGGACTCGGCGCGCTCGGTGGGCTCGTGAGCAGCGAAATGCTGACGATGATGATCTCGCCCTACATCCGCGAAGTGCGGGTGCGCGTGTGGTGGGGCGAGGACAGCGATCAGGCCGAGGAGGACGGCACCGAGGTGGTGCTCGTGGGGCACGTGATCAACCCGAGCGGGCAGATCCTCGCCAACCCGGGTGCGGCAGCGCTCGATGCGCCGGCGGAGGCCCCATGAGGGGATCCCGCCGCGGAATGACCCTGGTCGAGGTGATGGTCGCCATCACCATCCTTTTGATGATGGCGGCGATGATTTTCGAGACGCTCTCGAACTCCATTACGTTCAACAAGCTGCTGAGCCAGCGCGACGAGACGACCCGGGGGGCGCGCGTCGCCATGGGGACGATTCGCCGCGCGCTGACCTTGGCTTACCTGACGCCGAACAAACTCGCCGTAGAGCGCTATCAAACGGTGTTCGTGGGGGTCGATGACGACCCGGACCAGCTCATCTTCGCAACCCTGGCCCACCAGCGGCTGTACATGAACTCGCGCGAGTGCGACCAAGCGGAGGTTTCGTTCTTCGCCGAGGATGCGCCGGGTGAGATCGGCTATGGGCACGTGCTCTACATGCGGGAGAGCGGGGTCATGGACGAGGAGCCGGCGGAGGACGGCCGGATCCTGCCGCTTGCGTACAATGTCCGTTCGTTCGACCTCAAGTACCTCGACCAGCCGAGCGGGGAGTGGAAGGACGAGTGGGACACCCGCAACACCGACACGCCGTATCGCTTGCCGCGGGCGGTCCAGATCGGTCTCGTGATGATCGCCCCCGATCCCGAGGATCCCGAGAGGACGGTCGATGTCCCGTTCCTGTCCACCGTTCGGTTGCACTACGCCGATCCGATGATCAACGCGCAGAGTCTCCTCGCCCAACAGCTCATCGCTCAGGCCCAGATCGAAGCCGGGCAGATGCCGTCGAATTCCGGTTTCCTCGGCTCGAACGCTGGACCTTGTGGAACCGGGATCAACGGCTTGTGCCCCGGGATCGCCGGCACGCCGGTCGCCTCCGGCGCACGCCCCCCCGGCGCGGGCAACCCCGGTGCGCTCGGCAGGCCGCCCCCGGGGCTCGGCCAGGGGTCCATCGGCTCCGGGCCGGGTCAGGTCCTCCCTCCGGGGTTGAAGGGCATGCCGGGGCTGGGGAGTAATTGAGCCTCTTTCGCCGATTTTGGCTCGAGCTCGCCCGCCCGCGCGGGCCGGTGTCCCACCGTTTCTATCGGGTCGGACGGTCGTCCCGTGGCGGCGTGGCCCTCCTCATGGTGCTTTCGTCCATCCTGATCCTCACCATCCTCGTGACCGAGATCGCCCACGGCGCTGCGGTTCGCGTTCAGCTCGCCGCCCACCACCGCGACGAGGTCAAGGCCGAGGCGCTTGCCAACACGGGCCTCGAGCTCTACCGACTGATCCTGATGACCAGCAAGCAGTTCGAGAAGCAACTGCGCCCGTACATCGCGGAGTTCGGTGGGATGATGGGCCTCAACGCGGACACCTTGTGGAGCATGGTCCCCTTCATCAACACCCAGCTCCTCCGGATGATCTTCGTCACCGACGGAGACATCGAGTCGGAGGACATCGAGGAGGTCAAGGTCAACCGGGGGCTGTCCGACGAGCAAATCGACGAGAGTCGAGAGGATGTGGGTGTAAAGAGGAACTTTCTCGATTTCGACGGAGACTTCCAGGCCCGGGTGGAAGACGAGAGCCGGTACCTCTACGTCGGCTCGTTTCCGGGCGTGGTCACCTACAGCGATCTCCTCGCCAGCCCGGCGCTCGCCAAGGTGGCGGGGCTGGCCGCTCGGGAGGAGTACCGCGACTGGTTCCTCGACAATCAGCTCGATGTGAACGAACTCGTCGGGAACCTGGTCGACTGGACCGACGCCGACACCTCGCGGATCTACCAGGGCGGCGACGAGGACCAGCTCTATCAGGGGCTGGAGCCCAAGTATCGCGTGCGCAACGCCCCCTTCGACACCCTGGAGGAGATCCGTCTCGTCGATGGCTGGAACCGCGACGGGGTGTGGCAGCGGATGGGGCAACACCTCACCATTTACGGAGAGGGGAAGGTCAACGTCAACACGGCGCAAAAACTCGTGATCCGGGCGTTGTTCGTCGCGCTCCACGAGGGAGGCCCGCCGTCCGACCTCTACGTCGAGGAGCGGGTCGAGGAGTTCATGCGCCTCCGCTCGACGCCGGTCATCGAAGGCGGGGTCTACTTTGCCGGAGCGACGCATTTCGTCAATTTCGTCGAGAACCAGCTCGCCTACCCGTTGCGCGACGATGCGGCGAACTACGTCACCACGACTTCGGGGGTGTTCCGGGTGACCTCCACCGGGGAAGTGGGGGATGCGAAGGTGCAGATGACGGCGGTGATGGACTTCCGGACCGACCCCACGGGGCGGATCCTGTACTTCAAGGTGGAGTGAGCAGAAATGCCCAGGTTACTCGCGATCGATTTCGGCTCGCACGCGGTGAAGGTCACCGCGTTTCGCGGGAGTGGTCGCCAGTGGGTGTTCGACGGCCGGTGGGACGAGCCCGTCCCGCAGGACGGCGGCCTCCCGACCCTCGACGCCCGACTCGCGGCGCTCGATGCGCTGCTCAAGGACGGGCGCGTCCGCGTGGCGGCCCACGACGCGGTCGCGCTGGCGCTGCCGGGGGAGGTCGCGACCTTCCACCGGATCGCGATGCCGTTCTCCGATCGCGGGAAGGTGGAGCAGACCCTCCCGTTCGCCGTCGAGGCGGAGGTCCCGTTCGACCTCGCGGAGATGGTGCTCGGCTGGCGGATGCTGTCGGCGGGTCCACCCGCTCAGGTGCTCGCTTGCCTCGTTCGACAGGATCGGCTGGCGACCTGGGTCGCTGCGCTCGACCAGCGGGGCCTGGATCCGTCGGTCGTCTACGTCGATGGCGAACTCCTCGCGCCGCTAGCCGGCCCGCGGGAGGGCCGGGTTTCGGGGGTCGAGGAGACTGCGGTCGTCGACCTCGGGCACACCCACACCGACGTGAGCGTCATCCGCGGGGGTCAGGTGGAGTGGACCCGGTCCATCAATGTCGGTGGATGGAGCTTTACCCGTGCCATTCAACAGGCGCTTGGCTGCTCGTGGGAGGAAGCCGAGGCCCTCAAGCACGGGAGTCCGCTCCTGACCGACAGCGGGGACGCCGCAGAGCGCCCCGACCCGTCGAGGAGCGGGTACGCCTCCTTGCCAGCCGCCGCGCGGCAGGCCATGGACGGGGCGATCGGCCTCCTCCTCGCCGAGGTTCGTACGACGCTGGTACAGGCGGAGGATGCCCTGAACGTCGGGGTCGACGAGGTTCGGCTCGTCGGGGGGAGCTCGCTGATCCCGGAACTCCGTGCGTACTTGCAGGAGAACCTCGGGATCCCGGTGGTCCAGGCAGAGAGCGACGTCCCGCCGGCGTTCGCCCTGTCGCACATGCTGGCGCTACACGCCTCGGGGCAGGCCGGATCGACGGCGATCGACCTTCGGATCGGGTCCCTCGCTTGGCGCGGTCGCACCGATTGGCTTCGCGCCGGTTTGACCTACGGGGTGTCGGGCCTCGTCGTGTTCTCGATCGCCGCGGTGGCGGTTTTCCTGTTCCGCTTTGCGATGCTCTCCCGGGAACTCACGAGCGTCGAGGAGGAGATCCGCACCACGATCGCCGCCTCGTTCCCGGACCTGCCGGCGACCCCGTTCAAGGACAACGCCAGCGCGGTGGCCCTGATGGCCGGCGAGACCGAGGACGCGGTCCGCCGCGCCGAGGTGTTGACCAATGAGGGGCCGCCAGCGACCGTTCAGGCCTACTTCGATCTGACCCAAGCGTTCCCGCCCGCCGACACCGTGTCGGTGGAGGTCTCCGAGCTCATCATCGCGCGCGACAAGATCAGCTTCGTGGCGGAGACGGACGGATACGCCTCCTCCGCGGCGGTGGAGGAGTCCTTGCGCAAGGTGAAGCGGTTCTCAGAGGCCACCAAAGGCGACGAGGCGAAGACCGGCTCCGGCCGCGTACGGTTTCCGATCACGATTCCGCTGGGCGAAGACAGCGATGCGGCGAGCCCGAGCGCTGCCGCGTCCGAGGAGGGATGATGGCCAAGGCACCGATCGCCGAGGGGCGAGGGGGAATCTCCGGTTGGTTCGAGCGGCAGCTCGAGAGCCTGTCGCCGCGCGATCGCAGGCTCCTGTTGGGACTTCTCGGATTTGGTGGGTTTCTGTTCGTTTTCGGCCTGTGGTGGGCCCTCTCCGGCGTCCTGTCTGAGCTCGGCGAGCGGGTGCGCGGGGCGAACGACAAGCTCGGGCAGATCCTGGTGCTGAAGACCGAGCTCGATCAGGCCAACCAGCGCCTCGCGGCGCAGGAGGACCGCCTGGCGAAGTTCCGGGACCAGCCGGTCAGCGCCTGGGTAGAGCATCTCGCCCAGGATCACGACGTGCAGAACGAGCTGCGGTCCGTGGATGAGGTCGATCGCGAGTCCGAGGGCTCGCTGGAACAGATCCAGTACAAGGTCGAGCTGAAAAAGGCCCAGTACGATCCGATGCTCGACTTCCTATATGGCCTGGAGAGCTCGGGTTACCCGGCCCAGATCGAGGTGGCGACCATCAAGAGCAGCCTCGGGAAAGACAAGTCGAGGGTCTATGATCTGACCCTGGAGATCGTGGTGTACCAGGTCGGGGAGGGAGGATGACCCGTCGGGTCTGGCTGGCAGCCTTCTGCCTTCCGTGGTTCGGACTCGTCTACCTGGTCACGTGGTGGGTCACGTTCCCGGGGAAGGCGGCGGCCGATCGGGTCGCGTCCGAGGTCTCCGCCTGGAGTGGCGGCCACTACCTGGTGGAGATGGCCGAGGTGGGTCCGTGGTGGCTCGGCCTCGCCGCGTCGAATCTCCGCGTGTTCAACCACGAGGGGCGTTCGGCCGACGAACCGTCGACCCTGTGGTTGTCCGCTGAGGACGCCCGAGTACGCGTAGGGCTCCTCGGTCTGTTCCGCCGACAATTCGACATCACCGCGTCGATGACCTCCGGCGCCAGCACGGTCGACTCGGCGTTGACGGTGAAGATGGACAGCGCCCGTTCGAAGGGCTGGACGACTCAGCGGCTGTGGATCGAGGCCGTCGGCGCGTCGTTCGAAGATCTGGGGACGATGTTGCCCGTGCCGGTGGTGGCGACCGGTTCGCTGGACGTGAAGGTCGATGTGGCGGGTGAGGGGGGGATGCGATCGGCGGTGGGGACAGTCGCTATCATTGGGAAGAACGTTGTGATCAGTGAGATCACCGCCGAGGTGATGCAGGGGATCGACCTGGGGATGGAGGTGCCGATCGACGTGCTGGACCTCGAGCTCGAGATCAAGGACGGCCGCGCCAGGTTCTCGAAAGGCGAGATCAGTGGGCCGCTGTTCGAGGCCCAACTCTCGGGCGATGTCACGCTCCGCGACGAACTGCTCCGCAGCCACGTGCGGGTGAGCGCGGTGATCGAGCTGCGCGGCGACCTCGAGAGGATCGGTGCCTTTCTTGGCGACGCCAAATGGGCGGATGGAAAGCTCCATTACACCTGCACCGGGTACATCACCGCGCCCTCCTGCCGGCCCGATCGGGAGTCCTCGCGGCGCGCCTCGCGTGCGGCGAGCCCGGCGACCAGCGGGTCCACCTCGGGATCCGACGCGACGAGCACGGACGACGACCGGGCCCGACGCCGCGACGAGGCGCGAGAGCGGGTGCGGAAGCGCAAGGAGGAGCGGGAAGGCAAGGGGGCCACGACCGCGATTCCGGTAGGGGACGACCCGGTCCCGGCGGAGGACGACGATCCGCCGCCGGTCGATGACGATCCGTCCGGGGAGGAGGATCTCGGGTCGGAGGACATGCCGCTCGAGGAGTGAGCGCGGCGCTGGGATCCGTCAGCCGATGAGGGCGTCGGCCAGGGCAAGGCCTTTGTGCTCCGTTTCCGCCCACTCTGCGTCGGCGTCTGCTCCAGAGACGATTCCCCCGCCCACGTGGAAGCGCAGGTCGTCGCGCGTCCAGATGGCCGTGCGGATCGCCACGGACCAGGCCATCGCGCCACCATCGGCGGCGTAGCCGATGGCCCCGCAGTACACGCCGCGCGGCTCGGCCTCCAGCTCGGCGATTCGCTCCATCGCCCGCCGCTTCGGGGCCCCGGTGACTGAGCCGGCGGGGAACAGTGCCTCGAGCGCAGCCCAACCGTCGGTGGCGAGGTCCGCTTCGACCCGCTGCGATGCGTGCAACACCGTTGCATGGCGCTGAATCACCCGGGGGTGATGGCGCACGCCGCCCACTCGGGAGACCCGGCCGAGGTCGTTGCGGACGAGATCCACGATCATCGCTAGCTCCGCCCGCTCCTTCGGCGATCGCTCCAGCTCGTCGGCCAGCGCCCGCTCGCGACCGTCGATTCGCGGACGGGTGCCCTTGATCGGCTCCGAGACCGCCAGCCCCTCTGCCGTCACCCGGAGCAGCAGCTCTGGGCTGTTGGACAGGATCGCGACCTCGGGCGAGACGCGGATCCACGCCCCGAAGGGCGCATCCGAGCGGGACCTGAGCCGCCGGTAGGCGTCGAAGGACGGCGGGCCGACGCCGCGCGCGTGGACCCCTCGGGTGAGGTTCACCTGGTAGCAGTCCCCCGCTGCCAGCAGGGCCTGGATCCGCTGAAACGCGGCGTCGTAGGCGAGTCGCGACCACGTCGTGACCTCCCGCGGTCTGCCCGCCGAGGTGGGGGGAGGGAGGGGCCGCAGTTCGGCGAGCCGGCGACGCGCATCCGCCTGAAAGCCTCGAGATCCGGCGACGTGCCACCCGTGCACCGGGTGGTGGGCAACCCCGCCCTCGAACCGGCCGAGCCACACCGGGGGGTCGCCCCCGTCGCCCGGGTAGGCGAGGAACCCCAGGATCCCCCCTCCGAAGGGACCGTCCTGGCTGGGCGAGGGGCGGCTCATGCGTCGGCCGGCGGCGACCCAGTCCGGGCCAGTGAAGACCTCGACCGGATCCCAGCTCGCGAGCGACCAACTCGTCGCTCCGCCGTCGAGCCACACCGTGCCCGGTCGGTCCGCCAGCGGGGCCACCAGGCTCTCGAGGCTCATCCGAGCAGGGCTCGGGTCGCGTCGACCGGATCGACCGCGCCGGCAATCGCCCCGATCACCGCCCACGCATCGGCGCCGGCGGCGCGAACCGAGCTCACGTTCTCGGCGGTGATCCCGCCGATCGCAACCAGTGGGAGCGTGGTGGCGCGGCGAACGGCGGCCAGGGCTTCGAGGCCTCGCACGGGCTTCGGGCGGGAGAGGTGCGGCGTCGCGAACACGGGGCCGAAGGCCAGGTAGTCTGCGCCCTCGGCGACCGCGGC
>CANLGQ010000082.1 GCA_947490265.1 Pseudomonadota bacterium
GCCGGATCCTCGGCGGCCAGCGCGCGTTTGACCGAGACCCAGATCTGCGAGAGCTCCGCGTCGGGCGCGCGGCGCGTGGGCTCGGGGCGCTCGCGCGGGGGTCGAGGCTCCCGAAGCTCCCGCCGTTCCCGGGGGGGGCGCGCGTCTCGTCGGGGGGCGACCTCGCGGGGGAGAATGGCGGCCCCGCCCAGCGCTTCGAGCCAACCGCGGGCGGCGGAGCGCTCCGCGTCGCCGGTCGCCAGCGAGGCGAGGGTCTTGCCCTCGGTGATGGCGGCATCGCTCCGGCCCAAAAGATGGAGGAGTTGCGACATCGCGAAGGTCGCATCGCGCGCCAGGCCGGCGTCGGACAGGTTCGCGGCCCGGGTGGTGGCCAGCTCGCGCAGAAGGGCGAGGCGAGCAGTGGGATCGGCCGCGGCGGCGACGCGGTCCGCGAAGCGGGAGAAGGGCGTGGTCATCTCATCCTCGAAGGGCACAGGGAGCCGTCCCGCTAACTCGCCGGTGCGGTTGGGGCTTCGCTCGCCCGTGCGGTAGATTGCCCCGGCGAGGACCCCGATGGACGAGCCCAAGAACCTCCCCGCCGCACTGAACGGCGGTCCGATCCGAGGGGAAGCCGGGATCGCGGGTCCGGTGCCCTTCGGGCTCGACCGCGTGAAGCCGCGCCACTTTCGAGAGGCCGCCGCGGTCGCCTGGGAGAACCGGGATAACCTGCCATACGCCTGGAAGATCCTCACGACCGGGGTGTGTGACGGTTGCTCGCTCGGCCCACGCGGCCTCGCCGACGACGTCGTGCCCGGGCTCCACGTCTGCATGAGCCGACTCAAGCTGCTCCGGCAGAACACCGTCGGCGCGTTCGCCCCCGCCGACGTCGCCGACATCGGGTGGCTGCGCAGCCGAACGAACGAGCAGCTCCGCGCCCTCGGCCGGGTGCCCTACCCGTTTGTGTATCGCCGGGGTGGACGAGGTTTCGAGCGGATCAGCTGGGACGCGGCGCTGGCGCTCCTCGGGGGCGAGCTGGCCGCGATCCCGCCCGAGCGGCAGGCGTGGTTCGCCACCAGCAAGGGCATCACCAACGAGACGTACTACGCCTTTCAGAAGGTCGCCCGGCTGATGGGCACGAACAACGTTGATTTTTGCGCGAGACTCTGTCACCAGGCCAGTGTGTCGGGGCTGGCCGCGACCATCGGATACGGTGCCCCGACGTGCTCGCTCTCCGACATGATCGGCACCGATCTGTTGCTGCTGTGGGGCACGAACCTGGCGAACAACCAGCCGGTCGCGGTGAAGTATCTGCACTACGCGAAGCAGGCTGGAACCCGGGTGGTGGTGATCAACACCACGCTCGAAAAGGGGCTTCAGCACTACTGGGTCCCGTCCAACGCGAAGTCTGCGGTGTTCGGCTCGAAGATCCTGGACGACTTCATCTGCGTGAAGGCGGGAGGCGACATCGCGCTCGCTACGGCGGTCATGAAGCTGCTGCTCGACTGGGGCGCCATCGACCGGCCGTTCATCGACGCGCAAACCGTTGGTTTTGCCGAGTTTCAGGCTCACCTACAAGCCCAGCCGATGGACGATCTGTTGGGTCGCTCCGGGGTGTCCTTCGCCCAGGTCGAGTGGCTCGCCCGCCTCGTCGCTCGGGCGCGGACGATGGTGACGGTCTGGTCCATGGGCCTGACGCAACACCGGTTCGGCACTCAGAACGTGATGGCGGTGGCCGACCTGCACCTGTTGAGGGGGATGATCGGTCGCGAAAAGACCGGTGTGCTGCCGATCCGTGGACACTCCGGGGTGCAGGGGGGCGGCGAGATGGCGGTGAACCCCCACAAATTCCCCGGAGGTGCGTCCATCAGCCCCGAGACCGCGGCGACGCTCGCCGAGAAGTGGGGGCACCCGGTTCCGTCGGTCCCGGGTCTGACCACCGCGGAGATGGTGGACGCCGCGGGCGCGGGGGCGATCGACTTTCTCTACAACATCGGGGGAAACCTGTTCGCTACGCTTCCTGACCCCGATCAGGTCGCCGCCGCCTTCGGCCGGATCCGGGTGCGGGTCCACCAGGACATCAACCTGAACACCTCCACCCTCCTCGAGCCCGGCGAGGTGGTGCTGCTGCTACCCGCCCAAACTCGCTACGAGCAGCGCGGGGGCGGCACGAGCACCAACACCGAGCGCCGGATCCGGTTCTCGCCGGAGATCGCGGGTCATCCTGTCGTCGGGGAGGCGCGGCCCGAGTGGGAGATCCCCGGGCTCGTGGCCGCAGCGGCCCGGCCCGCGCTCAAGGACGCCGTGGTCTACGCCGACGCGAGCGACATTCGAAAGGAGATCCCGACCTTGATCCCGACCTATGCCGGGATCGAGAACATGCGGAGCGCCGGGGACTGGATCCAGTGGGGTGGTCCCCGCCTGTGCTCCGACGGATTCCCAGCCTTTCCCGACCGAAAAGCGCGTTTCGTGCCGGTCGACCTGCCGGACAACGAGGTGCCGGCCGGCTGGTATGCGCTGGTCAATCGCCGAGGAAAGCAGTTCAATTCCATGGTTTTCTCAACCGCGGACACCCTGCAGGGAGGCCTCGGCCGGACCGACGTGTTCATCAGCGCGGCGGACGCGGCGCGGGAGGGCCTCGCCGACGGCGACCCGGTGCGCCTCCTCAACCCGCACGGCGAATTCCGCGGGGTTGCCCGGGTGGGCGACATTCGGGCGGGGCACCTCCAGGTGTACTGGCCCGAGGCCAACGGCCTGCTGCCCCGGGTGTTGGACCCCATCTCCTTCGAGCCCGATTATCACACAAATGTCCGCCTCGAACGCTCGACCTGAGGCCGTCGCCGAGCGACCGGTCGTCCGCTGGCCCACCCTCGCTGCCGATCTGGATCGCGTGGCGGTGGAAGAGCCGCTGGAGATCCGCGTCGAAGGCCAGCCATTGGCCGTCGTGCTGCGCTCGCCCGGAGATGATCTGGACCTCGTCGCTGGGTTCCTGCTGACCGAGGGGGTGATCGACGGCCTCGACGACGTCGTGGCGCTGGCGAATTCCGCGCCCAACACGGTGGATGTGCGCCTGGCTGGCGGTGTCGCCGCGCATCGCGCCGCGCTGGCTCGGGCGACCCGGGAGCTCTACGCCACCTCGAGCTGCGGAGTGTGCGGCAAGGCGTCGATCGACCGGCTCGAAGTGCTAGCGAAACCACGGGAATCAAAGATCGACATCGACTCGGCGCTGCTGTGCGCGCTGCCGGGGCGGCTGCGCGACCTGCAGGGTGGCTTCGCGATGACGGGTGGGCTCCACGGTGCTGCGCTGGTGGGTTTCGACGGCTTGGTGGACGTCTCTCGCGAGGACGTGGGGCGGCACAACGCGGTCGACAAGGTGCTCGGCGCGCGCCTCCGGGCGGATCGCGTGCCGGTGGACGATCGGGTGCTGGTGGTCAGCAGCCGGGCTGGCTTCGAGGTCGTCCAAAAGGCCGCCGTGGCGGGGATCCCGTTGGTCGCTGCCCTCGGTGCGGCCACCACCCTGGCGATCGACCTGGCTGCGCGGATGAACGTGAGGCTGGTCGGCTTTCTTCGGGAAGATCGTTACAATCTCTATTGAGGAGGGGAGATGCGCTCCGCGTTCGTGACCGGGTCGAGCAGCGGCTTCGGCTTGGCCCTGTGTCGCCGTCTCCTCGGCGAAGGGTGGCGTGTCGTCGCGAGTGCCGACGCGATCGGCCCGTGGACCGACGCCCTCCGGGGTGCGGAGATCCTGCTCTGTGACGTGCGGGATCCCTCCTCCGTGACCGCCGCCGCCGCGCGCGCCGGCGCCGTGGACCTGTTGGTGAACAACGCCGGTTACGCCGTGTTTGGGAGCCAGGAGGAAGCGGATCTCGATGCCGTTCGGGCGATGTTCGAGGTGAACGTGTTCGGCGTCGGGCGAGTCACCCAGGCCTTCCTCCCGGGCCTGCGCGCGCGGGCTGGCACCGTGGTGCAGCTCTCGTCCGTCGCCGGACGCACGGTGTTTCCCGAATCGGGCTGGTACGCCGCTACGAAGTACGCCGTCGAAGCCCTGTCCGAGGCGCTGTTCCAGGAGACGTGCCAGTTCGGGGTCAAGGTTCGCCTGATCGAGCCAGGCTCGTTCGCGACGGGGTTTCAGGCCCGGGCCGCCGCGGCGAGTCGTCCGCGGGATCCGAGCGGACCGTATGGCGCCCTGCACCCCACCTGGGACGCGCGAAAAACGGCGGTCTTGAAGCCACCTCAGGATCCGGAGGGCGTGGTCTCGGCCATCGTGGATTCGCTCGGCGATCCCGCCCCGTTCCTGCGGGTGCCGGTCGGGCCGGACGCCCTGCGGATCCTCAGCCTCCGCGACGCGCTTGGTCCGGATCGGTGGAGTCGGATGGCCGCGGATCGGGCGGGGCTGGAGGCGCCGCACAGGCCGGGGGAAGTGTTGTCGCCTGCGGAAGTGCTGGCAGGGGAAGCCGATCTCCTGGCCACCAAGGCGGCCGATGCCCACGGACACCTGAGTCACTGGGCCGACGACGAGTTGGGTCGGGCGGCCCTCGCCCGCTTGCGCGCCTGATCGGGTCGCAGATCAGGTGTCGAACTGCCGGATCACCTCGATCAGCCGCTGGCCGTAGCGCTCGAACCGCACCGGCCCCATTCCATGGATCCCGAGCATCGCCCGGCGGGTCGTCGGCCGCTCCCGGGCCAGCTCCTCGAGCGTCCGGTTCGAGGCGATCACGTAGGGCGGAACGTCACTCGCGTCGGCTAGCTGGCGCCGGACGTCGCGCAGGCTGGCGAGGAGATCGGTGCGCACCCCGGTGGGCGGTGGACGCGCCGGCGCGCGGGGAACCCGGACCAGCTTGCGGGTGTGGGGGAACGCCAAGGTGAGGTCGGGACCCTCGCGCCGGAGCGCCGCCCAGCCGGCGGGGGTGAGCTGCACCTCCTTGTACGTTCGCTGCCGACCACCGATGTCGCGCGTCGCGTAGTCCTCCGCGAGCAGCCCGGCGGCGACCGCGGCGGTGACCACGTCCGCCACCTCGCCGGCGCTCCAGATGGGTCCGGTCCCGTCGCGGGGGGCCAGGAGCCCGGCCGTGGTGATCGTGTCGAACCCCCACCGCGTGACCTTCTCCTCCTTGCTGCCGACGAGGACCTTCGCCACGAGATCGACACCCCAACCCTGTTTGCCGGCGTGCCGGTCCATCCGGGCCACGGTTGACAGGACCTTCAGCACCACCGTGGCCTCGTCGGGGGTGAGCGGGCGCACGACCTCGTGCTCCAGCGCCTCGCCCATGCGGCAGGCGTCGCAGGTTCCGCAGGCCTCGAACGGCGCGACCTCCCCGAAGTACTCGACGACATAGCGCCGTCGGCACCCAGGGCCGGTGTAGGCCTCCATCTTGTCGAGCTTGCGGTAGGCCTTCGCGCGCCGGGCGCGCATCGCGGTCTCGTCGAGCTTCAGCGGGCTGGCGAGGTCGAACAACTCGGCCCCGCCGACGCGGTCGGGGGGACGGTATCGAAGCAGCGCGCGTTCTTCGAGGCGGAGGAGCGCTGCGGTGAGTTGGTCCCGGGTCAGCCCGGCGTCGGCGGCCCAGCGATCGAGCTGGAAGTCGAGCGAGTCGCCGGGTTCGAGCTGGCGATCGTCGACCAGGCGCCAGACCGCGGCGATGTTCCCGGAGAGCGGTGCGAGCGGGCGCTGCTCGATCTTGACCCAGGCCGAGCGGTCGTTCGGAGCGATCCGTCGGGCCCGACCCTCGCGGATCAGCACCGACAGGCACGCGCCCGCCGCGCGGTCGGCCCCGTCGGCCGGGAGCGCGGTCGCCATGTCCTCCACCCGGGCGAAAACAGGGTTTTCTCCGCGGGAGAGTAGCCAAGCCCACAATCGGTGTACCCAGTCCGCTGGCGGGTGGGCCCCGTCGATGAAGAACTCGTGGATCCGTCGGTCGATCCCGTGGTGCAGCAGCACCGCCCGGCTCATCCGTCCGTCGCGGCCGGCGCGGCCGATCTCCTGGTAGTAGGCCTCCACCGTGCCGGGCATGTCGTAGTGGACGATGGCCCGGATGTCTCGCTTGTCGATCCCCATCCCGAACGCGTTGGTGGCCACGACGACCGGGAGCTTGCCGTCCATGAAGTCGTCTTGCACGCGGCTGCGCTCGTCCTGGGCGAGGCCTGCGTGGTACATCCCAGTTCTCACGCCAGCTTTACGAAGCGCCTCGGTCGCCCGTTCCACGTTTTTCCGGGTCGCACAGTAGACGAGCGCCGGCCCAGGGACGACGAGCTCGGGCAGCAAACCGTCCTTCTCGGCCTGGGCCCCGACCTCGACGACTTCGAGCACGAGGTTCTCGCGATCGAAGCCGCGGATGAACGTGCGACCCTTCTCGATCCCGAGCGTCGTGATGATGTCCTGCTGCACCTCGGGCGTCGCCGTGGCGGTCAGGGCGACCGTGGGCGGCAGGCCGAGCGCGCGACGAACATGGCCGAGACGCAGATAGTCCGGGCGGAAGTCGTGGCCCCACTGGGAGAGGCAATGGGCCTCGTCGATCGCCAGGAGTCGGACGTCGACCTGTCCCAGGAAACTCAGAAACGCGGGCGTGAAACGCTCGGGGGCGACATAGGCGAGCTCGAAGCCACCGGACGCGAGCGTGGCCGAGCGGGCCTTGTACTCCGAAGCGGACAAGCTCGAATTGAGGAAGGTAGCCTTGATTCCGAGCTCGACGAGCCCGTCGACCTGGTCTTTCATCAGGGCGATGAGCGGCGACACCACGATCGCCGTGCCGCCGCGGGCCAGCGCGGGGATCTGGTAGCACAGCGACTTCCCCGCCCCGGTGGGCATGACGACCAAGGCGTCGCCACCGGACGAGACGTGGGACACGATCTCGCGTTGACCAGGACGGAACGCGGGAAAACCGAAACGATCGCGAACCAGGTCTTCCAGCGGATCCATGTTCGCCGCCTATCCTGCCGCGCCAGGCGGGCACACTGCCGCGCTGCTGCGTCGTCCACCCGAATGCCCGACCGGCGAGGCCCGTCGGAGTGGACGACGGCCGCTCCGACAGGTGATGCTGCGGGCGAGCCCTGGGGAGTCTCTCATGCAGCGCGCCATCCTCGCCCTCACCACGTTGGCGGCCCCAGCGGTCGCGACGGCCGCTCCTGGGGACTGGGTTCCCACCGAGCAGGAGTCGGCGCTCCTCCAGGCGCTTTCGCTGCGCGACGGCTCGCCATCCTGTGGCGAGATGGAGGCCGGCCTCCCCAACGCCACGGCGTCGTTGACGGCGGTGGTGGCCCACGTCTCCATGCCCCCTTGGGCGCCGATGCGGGCTGCGGAGTGCCTGGTGGCGGGGCACGCGGTGGAAGTTCGGGCCGACGTGGTGCGCTGGGTCACCGACCCGGGCCTGAAAGGCTTGGGTATCCTGGCACTTTCCCGGCTCGATGCGATGCCGGCCGACGTCGCGATCGAGGTCGCGTCGGCCGCCATCGAGCGGGGACCGGATCCGGCCGGGGCCCGCGTCCGCGTCGCCAAAGCCGCCAACCCGGCGGTGTCGGGATTGGCGGTGGTGAAGCCGTGACCCGCGCGTTGGGCGTCACCTGGGCCCTGCTGGCGGGTTGCGAGCCGATTGCGCCCCTCGACACCGCTGCGCCCGTCGAGCCGGGCAGCATGCTGACCACGGTCACGTCGGCGGAGAACGCCAACGAAGACGGCACTGTCCTCGTCACGGTCGACGTGGACGATGCCACGACGGCGTTTCTCGTCACGGCGACCGGCAGCGACACCGCGCGTCTTGCCCTCGAGGAGATCCGCGATCCGTCCGGCAAGGTGGTGCTCGACGCGAACGACTGGGGGTTCGGCCCGAACACGCTCACCGACGCGTTTTTCCCGACCGGTCCGCAGACCGTTTCCCAGTGGCCCATCCGGCCGGAAGATGGTCCCCTCAGCCCCGGCAAATGGAAGGTCGAGTTCTCGTCCACCGACGACGGCGGGCCGGTCGACGTCACCACCCTCTCGAAGGCGGACTTCGACTTCTCGACGGGCGTGGTCGACGCGCAGATCGTGTGGGCGCAGGGCGTCGATCAGGAGCCTGGCGTTCAGGAAGCGGTGGAGGTTGCGGTCGAGCGTTGGCGGGCGATCTGGGCCGACATCGGGATCACGTTGCGGGAGAGCTATCGCAAGTCCGACATCGATCCCGACCTCGACTTGTACCCGTTGGGCAGCGCCGGCGTGTTGGCCTCCGCTGAGAACGGCACCGGGCACTCGGTGCAGGTGATCATCGGCGAACTCGTGTCGGGTCAGAACTTCCTCTACGGCGTCGCGGCTGGGATCCCCGGGACGGTCGTTCCGTCGGAGGAGACGTTCGTTCTCGTGTCGTGGCTCACCCACGCCGGCTTCGACGGCACGTTCGACAACTACGAGGAGAAGCGGATCCTCGGGGAGACGCTCGCTCACGAGATCGGGCATTTCATGGGCCTCGCCCACCCCGTCGAGCAGGGCTGGGGGCAGCACGATGCCCTGGGCGACACCGACGAGTGCTCCAGCATGAGCTCCTGCCAGACGCTTCTCGGAAGCAACCTGATGTTTCCTTACCCGGTGTGCACGGGGTACCCGGCGACCGACTGCACGCCGCAAGGGGACCTCAGCGGGGATCAACTCGGCGTCCTGAATCGCTACACGGCCACGTTGTAGGCGCGGTTGGCCCTCCTCTGGCTGGTGGCCTGCGTCGCCCCGGTGCTCGAGGTGCCGACGTCGATGAGCGTGGCCGAGCTGTGGGCCGCCGAACTCGAGAGCGGCGTGGTGACCGTGGGACCGGTGGTGGTCACGAGTCCGCGAACGCTCGACGGGAGCGCCTTCTGGGTGCAGGATCCCGGGGGCGGGCCAGGGACCGGGCTGCGCGTGTCGGTAACTGGGTTTCAGGAGGGTGTTCCCCCGGCCATGGGGACCGCGATCGGGGTGACCGGGTCGTCGAGTCGCGACCTGGCGGGGGTTCCCAGGCTCGATATCGACGACGACGCCGCGGTGTCGGTGTTCGGCGAGGACGCGGTCACTGTGACGCCCTGGACCGGAGCCCTTACCGACGTGGGCTCGCCGGTCGCGCTCGGCCTTGTGGGGGTGACCAGCGCGGTAGACCCGCTCGGCGACGCCGACGTCACGGGTGGAATCCGGATCCGCGGCGTCTTCGGGACGTTCCCGGGGGGATGGGACGAGGCAGCCGTGGTCGCGGGGATCGCCTTGACCGAAACCGAGGTCGCCCCCCGCACCGCAGCCGATTGGGCTGCCACGCGGGCTCCACGCCCACCCCGCGTCGTCCAAATCTCTGAAGTGGCGTCGATGCTCGAGGGAACGCCGGTCGTGCTCGACGGGGTGGTCGAGAGCGCGCCCTGGTCGGAGGATGGACGGTGGACGGCGGTTCAGTCGGAGGACGGCGGGCTCTGGATCGATGCCGAAGGGTGGGGCCTCGCTCAGCCCAGGGTGGGCGACGTGGTGCACTGGGAGGGGGAGGTTCGGCGCGGCGCAGACGGCACCCGCCTCCGAACGTGGACCGATCCGGTGGTCAGCGGGTCGGCTCCGGTGGGGGAAGGGGGCGAACTCGTGGAAGGTGCCCGGGTTTCGCTCGATGTGACAGGGGTGGGGGAGCCCGATGCATGGGGTGCTCGCCCGACCGAACAGGGCGTCCCCATCGACGACCGCTTCCTCCCGCTCGACGCTTTTCCCTTGGCTTGTCGCGCCACGGGCATCGTGCGGCTCGGGCCGTCGGGCGATGTCCAACTCGCCGCGTTCGCCTGGCAGTGATTCAGTCAGGATGTCCGGTCCTGAGCGGGAGGCGATCGCGAGTTCTCGGCCGCCATCGATCGTTCTCGATCAATCTCGTTTGATCCGACCAGATTCCTGTTGACCGGTCGACGGCTGCGGGTGATCGATTTGCGTTGGCCCGCACGCTGCCAGATGTACAAGATGCGCTGGGCGTCGAGGCCCTCGCAGCCCGCGTGGGTGACGCGGACCGGGACGCGGCGGATCTCGCGCTGGTCCAGCAGCGCATGCGGTCGGGCGAGAGCCGTTCGGCGGCGATCCGGCAAGTCTTCCCAGGGCGACCCGTGTCGAGCATGTTGCGGCGGCTGCGGGCGTACGAGGCCGGCGGGAGAGACGCGCTCGTGTCGCGTCGTTTTCCGCCGCCACCACCGCGGAAGATGACGTCGGAGGTGATGGTCGGGCTTCGAGCACTTGCGAAGGTCGATCCGACCGCCGGGTCGGAGATCCTCGCCGAGCGGCTGTCGGTGGCGTTCGATATCTCGGTGTCGCCGAGCGCAGTGCAAGACGCGTTGCACCAGCTGGGACTCGCGCGGCCCCGGGGATGGCCGTGGTGGCGCATGTCGACGCCAACGCCGGTCGAGGAGGTGCAGCCGCTGGGGCTTGCAGGAGCCGAGTTGTTGAAGGCGGTCGACGAGGACTGCGGCGCGGTCGCCGCGCTCACCAAGGCTGTCGGCGATCGGCTGGAGGCGCTGCCTGCACCGAACGACATGGTCGAGCACGACCGCGACGACCGCGACGACCGCGGTCGTTTCCTCGCCAGCTACAACGAACCGCAAGCGCGTCGCGAGCCCGAACTGGGCGACAAGTTCAACAGCGTCGCTGATCGGCGGAAGAGCAAGAACCTGCCGGCGATGCGGGTGGTGGCGGAGTCGCCAGAGGTACGTCACCGCAAGAACCTGGGCCTGGTACTCCTTCCGGTCGTGGTGCGAGGCACGTGGTGGAGCGCGCTCGGGCACTGGCGAGGGGCTTACCTCGAGGATCTCGTCGGATACCCGTACCAGCCCTCGACGTTGGACAAGTACCTGCGGGAGCTGAAGCTCGCAGGCTGTGCGGACGCGTCGCGCGAGGCGGTGGCGTCGTTCTGGCTCGGGCGCGAGGGTACACCGCCTGACCAGGCCACGGGCTCGGTGGTCGTATACGCGGACACCGCCACGAAGCCGCTGTGGACGCATCACTGGACACGCGCGACCCGAGTCTCGAAGACCGGTCGCGTCATGCCCGCGACCAGCACGCTGACCCTGCACTCAGGTGCCGGAACGCCACTCGTGTACCGGAGCTTCTGCGGCTACGCATCGCTGGCGGGCGAGATCGAGGCGACGCTCGCGATGTACGAGCGGCATGCTGGAGAGGGGACGGCGCAGCGCCTCGTCGTGATGGACCGCGAAGCCCACGCGATCTGGTTGTTCAAGTTGCTCGAGTCGAAGAGGTGGGGCTTCGTGATTCCGCTGCGGGCGAGCGTGCTGGGCCGCAACGCGAAGTTCGAGGAGGAGGGACCGTGGCGCCCGTACGGCAGCGACGGGGATGAAGTCCGAGACGCCTGGCTGTGGCTCAACGACACCAGGTCTGGCGAGCAGGCAAAGCGTTTCCGTGTGTTGGGACGACGACGCCACCGCACGGGCAAGGTCGCCTGGTTCGCCACGAACCGCCCCAGCAGCGAGATCCCCGCGGAGCACGGCATCCGTCTGTACTTCGACCGGTGGCCCGCACAGGAACACGTGTACCGCGACGGGACCGGCGCCGTCGGCCTCGAGGTCCATCACGGCTACGGCAAGCGCAAGGTGGAGAACGTCGTCGTCATCGACCGACAGGAGAAGCTCGAGGGACAAGTCCGACGGCTCGAAGCGGACATCGAGAACCATGGCGACCGTGCCGCTGAACTCCGCGGAGACCTGCGCGCCCTGCGCCAAGCTCTGGACCATGCGACGCCGCAGGTCCAGCAGGACCGCGTCGATCTCGACGCCGCCATCGGCCGCGACAAGCCTGGGGCGATTCGCAAACGCCTGGGCAGCTTGGAGAACTGGGAAGCGTGGCTCGACGACACCCGCCGCAAGGCCGACAGGGTTCAGCAGAAAATCGCGAAGGCCGAGCACGACGCTACGCTGGCGAGCGCGACCGTGGTGGCCAAGCGCGCCGAGATCGAACGCCTGGCCAGCCGGCGCCAGATCTTCACCGTGGATGTGGAGCTGGACGAAATCATGACCGCCTACAAGCTCACGTTCATGAACCTCTCGAGCGTGCTGATCAACGACCACCTCGGTGTCCAACTGGAGCTCGAGACCCTGATCGACGCCGTTCTCTCGCTGCCCGGCGAACGCGCTACCACCGCGACCACGGAGACGATTCGGATCTACCGCCAAGAGCGTGACCCCGTGATCATGAACGCCGTCGAACGCGCCTGTGCCTCGCTCAACAGTCGCCGTCTACACCGCGGCGATCGCGTGCTCCGATTCGAGTTGGTCCCGAATCCAGGTCGGACGGCGATCGGATCGATCCCGGACCAGGACCCCCGGTGACCGGATGTCCTGTCAGTCCGTGCACGAGACCCCGTTCTCGCGGTCTTCGCGTTCGAGGGCGGTGCGGTCCAACTCGCACTGGTTCTGCAGTTCGGCGTCGGGATCGGCGTAGGTCTGGCGGAGTTCCTCGCAGTCGTACCCCTCCTCGCCGTCGTGGCAGGCGCAGATGTAGTCGACGTATTCCTGGCAGGGATCGGTAACTTCACACCCCACCGTCCCAAGCACGACCCCGATCCACCCAAGCCCCCGCATGACCCCTCCTCGCGGCACCGTGCGGAGGATGATAACGGCCGCGGGGGGTTCGGGTGGCTGGGCCGGAAGTCGCGCTGGAGGTTCGCAATCTGACCCGGACTTTCGGCACGCGGGCCGCGGTTCGGGCGCTGGATCTCACGGTGTATGCCGGCGATGTGTACGGCTTCCTGGGCCCGAACGGGGCCGGCAAGACCACCGCGATCCGCTGCATGCTCGGGCTGATCCGGCGCACCGAGGGAGACGTGGCCATCTTTGGCGTGCGCGACCCGGTCGCGGCGCGCCGAGCGGTGGGCGCGATCGTCGAGACCCCGGCATTCCACGACTGGATGAGTGGTCGGGACAACCTGCGGATCGCGTGCGCGTATGCTGGGATCTCGTCGGCTGGCGCCGAAACCGAGATCGCGCGCGTGCTCGATCGCGTCGGGCTGACCGAGCGGGCCCGGGATCGCGCGGGCGCATACTCGCTCGGCATGCGGCAGCGGCTCGGGATCGCCCGGGCGCTGCTGGGGCGGCCGCGGCTGTTGATCCTCGACGAGCCCACGAACGGACTGGATCCGCGGGGCATGCGCGAGGTGCGGGATCTCGTGCGATCGCTCGCCCTGCACGACCAGATCACGATCTTCATCTCGTCCCACCTCCTCGCCGAGGTCCAGGCGATCTGCAACCGGGTGGCGATTCTCCAGGAGGGGCGCCTAAAGGCCGAGGGCAAGGTCGAGGACCTCATCGCGTCGCGGCAGCCTCGGCGGTTCGTCGAGGTCGGGGCGGCCGATGCCGCGGGATTGGCCGCCGCGCTCAGCGCGATCTCCGGGATCGAGGTGATCGGCCCTGGGGAGAACGGACGCACCCGGGTGGCGCTCGTCGAACTCGATGGCGCGGCGTTGAACCGGGCGCTGCTCGATCGCGGGGTCGGGGTCGATGCGCTGGTGCCGGAGACGCGCAGCCTGGAAGACGTTTTCCTCGAGGTGACGACGTGACCCCGACGCTGCTCGGAGCGCTGTGGCGCGCAGAGACGCTCAAGCTGTTCTCGCGGGGGAGTGCGCGCTTCGGGCTCGGGATCGCCGCCCTGGCGAGCGTGGCCGGGGTCTTCGCGCTCTGGCAACTCTCCGGGAGCCAGATGGTCGTCAACGGGGCTTCCGTCGAGAGTCTGCTCGCCGAATCCGCCAACGCACCGGCTGCGCTGCGTTGGGGCCTGTACCTGCGTAACTTCTTCATCCTCCCCGCCTTCGTGATCCTGTTGTCGGCCCAGTCCCTCGCCGGCGAGCTTCAGGCCCGCACGCTCCGAGAGGAGCTGCTTCGCCCGGTGCCGCGTTGGGCGATGCTCGTGGCGAAGTGGGGCGCGCTCGGCGCGTGGATCGGCGCGACCCTCGGGGTGGCGTGGGTCATCGGCGCGGTCGGAGGGATGATCCTGCTCGGAACGGGCGGTCCCTGGGCCGAGGTCGCCTTGGGGTACCTGGCGTGTTTCTGCTGCGATCTCGGGCTGGCCGCGATCTCGCTGGCGGTGGCGGTGTTGGTGCACGGCGTGGCCGGCACGGTGGTGGGCACGTTCCTGTTCCTCGTCCTCGGGGTTTTCCTGGGCTGGGGCCTGTTGTTCCTCTCCTGGCTGGCTGGGATCGACGCGGTGCGAACCTCGGCGGGTGGCCTCGTCTGGGTGCTCGACTGGGTCGTGAAGGCGGAACCCTGGCTTCCGCCTGCGGCGCTGCGTGCGTGGATGGGCGTCTCGCCGGCGACGGACTGGATCTGGCAGAGCTTCGCCTCGCTCGCGGGGATCACCAGCGCGGCGCTCGCGCTGGCCGCCCGGAGGCTCGCGGGACTCGACCTGCCGTGAAGGCCGGTTGCAGTCGAGGTCCACGAGGTCGTCGGAATCACGCGCGCCGGGGTGGACCGCGGCGTCGCCGTCGTTGCAGTCGGTCCCTCCGGGGGTCAGTTCGGACCGATACCCGTCGCGATCCCGATCCCCGTCCCAGTCGGGGGTGGCACACGCGAGCCACAGCGTCCACCACATGGCGACCTCTCGACCCGCGCCGCGTGCAACCGGCGTGCCGGGCGAAAGCAATGCTTCGCCGGTGTGGTCGACGGACGGCAGGGACCGACTTCCGTCAGGTGACCAACACCCAGGCCACGCCGACGAAGTACAGGACCGCGGCCGGGGCCGACAGTGCAAAGGCCTCCAGCGCGGCGCGAGGTCGCTCGACCCTCCAAAACGCGGCGAGCACCAGCCCCGGCAGCGGCGTGAGGACGAGCGAGCAGGCGAGGATGCCGAGGCGTTCGACGAACGGGAGCCCCGGGTCAACCGAGAAGTGCCGACCCAGGGCCTTGCGCGCGCGGTCGAGTTGCCGCGCAGAAGGCCGGATCACCTCTCCGCTGGTCACC
>CANLGQ010000083.1 GCA_947490265.1 Pseudomonadota bacterium
CAAGAGCTGATCGAGCGACAGCTCCCCGTGAAAGATGTTGCCCTCGGTCAACCCAAACTCAACCTCGAGGTCCCACGGGCTGAGCACCTGCCGGTGCAGGATCTTCTCCCGGATGCCCGGGCAGTATTCGGCGAGGGTGTCGATCGCCGCGTCCGCGAACGCCTCGCGGCGAGCGGGCCACGCCGCCGGCCCATCGTCGAGTTCGTACGGCGCGTATTGCACAAACAGGCTCGCGACGTGCTTGCCGGGTGGGGCCATCGTTGGGTCGAGCAGCGAGGGAAACACCAGGTTGATATAGGGTCGCCGCGAGAACGTCCCGGCCTTGGCGTCGTCATAGGCCCGCTCGAGGTAGTCGGTCGACGGCGCGATGGCGACATCGCCGCGGACGTGCAGCCCGCTGCCCGGCCGATGCCTGAAATCAGGAAACGAGTCGAGCGCGAGGTTCACCTTTCCAGAGCTTCCACGGCACTTGTACCGTTTCAGGTCCGATGCGAACTCGCTCGGAAGGTGCGACTCGCCAACGAGGCGCAGGAACGTGAGTCGGGGTTCGAGGCCAGAGACCACGACTCTCGCGTCGATCTCGTCGCCGTTGGCCAACACCACGCCGTCGGCCCGGCCACCCCGGACCCGAATCGAGCCGACACCGGCCCCGGTGCGGATCTCGGCGCCGAAACTTCGGGCGGCAGACGCGATCGCTTCGCTCACGGCCCCGTTCCCCCCGCGGGCGAAGGCCCACGCCCGCGAGGCGCCGTCGATCTCCCCCATGTAGTGGTGGAGCAGCACATAGGCGGTTCCAGGGCTTCGAACGCCAAGCATCGTTCCGATGATGCCGGAGCAGGCCATCGGCGCCCGCAGCACGTCGGACTCGAACCAACCGGCGAGCAGATCGGCGGCGCTGGCCGTCGACAAGCGCCACATCCAGCTCGCGAGGTCGCCGTCGAGCCCCCGCCACTGCTGGGCGAGCGTGCCGATCTGGAGGAGATCACCCGGTTTCAAGCTGGTGGGGTCGGGCGCCACGTCGTCGACGATGGCCTTGGCGAAGCGGGCGAGCCGCGACATGTTCCGGCCGAACTCGGGGTAGCGCTCGGCGTCTTTCCAGGAGTACCGGCCGATCTCCTCCCGGGTCAGCGCCGGGTCGGCCCACCGGCACAGACCCGGCCCGTCGATCGCCGGGGTGTAGGAGCACTCGAGCGGGATCAGCGACAGGCCGTGCCGGGCGAGATCGAGGTCGCGGACGATCTGGGGCCGAAGCAGGCTGACCACATAGCTGCACACCGTGTACCGAAAGCCGGGGAACACCTCTTCGGTGACGGCAGCTCCGCCGAGCACCTCCCGCCGCTCGAGGACGAGCACCTTCCGTCCGGCTTTCGCCAGGTAGGCGGCGGCGACGAGCCCGTTGTGCCCACCACCGACGATCACCGCGTCGTAGCGCGTGCTCACTTCGGCACCCCGCGCTTGTGCGGTGGGTCGTAGAACGGCTTCTCGACCACCACGGCGTCGACCTGTCGGCGCTCGAACTCGGGAGTGAACTCGATCTTCACGCGGCTCCCTGGCTTGGCGTAGGCTCCCCGCACGGTAGCGAGCGCGAGGTAGCGCTTGGTGATCGGCGACCACGTGCGGCTGGTGACATAGCCGACCTGGGTTCGGCCGGACGCGTCGTAGACCGGCACCGGCTCGCGACTCGCGACCGGCGCGAGCTGGGGTGGCAGATCGAGGCTGGCATAGAGCTGCTCGATCCCAGGCCAGGAGAGTTCGAGCCCCACCAGCGCCCAGACCGGCGGTCGACCGCGCTCTTCCCGGATGGCGGCCTGACCGAGAAACGGAGCCCGGTCGAGATCGACCGTCCACCCGAGGCTCACCTCGTCGGGGGTGGAGCGCCGCCGCTCGAGGAGCGTCGCCCGCGAGGAGAGGTAGTCGACGCCTTGCAGGACGAAGCCGGCCTCGATCCGCAGCACATCGAGCGCATCGAGGCCGAACGGGCGCACATCGTACGGCCGGCCCGCCTCGAGCAGGCGATCCCACAGCGCGACCGCTTCCCCCGCCGGAACCCAGACCTCGTACCCCAGGTCGCCGGTGTACCCGGTTCGTCCCACGATCGCGCCGTCGACCGCGACTGCCCGGAAGAACCCGAGCTTCGAAACGGCTGGCCAGATCGCCTGGAGCATCGCGCGCGCTGCAGGCCCCTGAACCGCTACGGCGGCGACCGTTTCGGTGATGTCGTCGACCGTTACGGCGCGCCCCAGCGCATGCTCGACCAACCACCCGCGCCAGGGTTCGCTCGACGTGAGCCGAAACCAATCCGGCCCGAGGCGCGAGACCGTGCCATCGTCGAGCACCTTGCCCCGTTCGTCGAGGAGACAGCCGTAGGTGATCCGGCCCGGCCCGAGCTTGGCGATGTCGCGGGAAAACAACCACGCCAACAGGGCCGCGGCGTCGGGCCCGCGAAGGTCGTACTTGTAGAGCGGCGAGACGTCGATCATGCCCGCGGCGTGCCGAACCCCGAAGTATTCGCCCTCGGAGTGCAGGTCATAGGCGCGAACCGCGGCGTAGCCGGCCCACTCCTTCCAAGCATAACTGTGGCAGGCAGCGCTGGTTCGAGGGTGGAACGGGGTCGGGCGAGCCATGCGCGGGAGACTACTCGACGGTGACCGACTTCGCGAGGTTCCGCGGCTTGTCGATGTCGCGGCCGAGCGCGAGCGCAGCCCGGTAGGCCATGAGTTGCAGCGGGACGACCGAGACGAGCGGGCTCGCCCAGTTCGCGGTGCGCGGGATCGGGATCGAGACCCCAGACAAGGCGGCGATCTCGTCGTCGCCCTCGGTGTGGATGGCGATGACGTCGGCCCCGCGCGCCTCGACCTCTTTCAGGTTCGACATGGCCTTGTCGCGATGTGCGTCGTCGGGGATCACGAACACCACGGGGCTGCCCTTGGAGAGCATCGCGATCGGGCCGTGCTTCATCTCCCCCCCCGGGTACGCCTCGCACGGCACATAGGCGATCTCCTTGAGCTTCAGCGCCCCCTCGAGCGCCACCGGGAAGCTGAAGCCACGCCCGAGATAGAGCACGTAGGGAGCATGAATCAACCGCTCGACCGCCTGATCGATGGGCCCCGGCGCGTCGAGGAACCGAGCGACGAGCGAGGGGATCTCCTGGAGCTGCCGGGCCATCTCGCGGCCCTGCCCCAGGGAGAGGTTGCGCGCTCGGGCGAGCATCAGGGTGAAGACCAGGAGCGCGCTCACCTGGCTGTTGAACGCCTTGGTACTGGCGACCGCGATCTCTGGGCCGCTGTGGATGTAGACCCCCTTTCCGCACGTTCGGGCGATGGTCGAGCCGACCACATTCACCAGGCCGCAGACCTCGCCTCCCTTCAGCATCACCTCCTCGACCGCACCGAGGGTGTCGCTCGTCTCGCCGCTCTGGCTGACCGCGAGGTAGAGCGCGTCGCGAGCGACGATCGGGTGACGATACCGGAATTCCGAGGCGATCTCGGCCTGGGCCGGGATGCGCGCCATGGCCTCGATCGCCATCGCCCCCACCAGACCGGCGTGGTGACTCGTGCCGCACCCGAGCAACACGACACGCTCGATCCCGACGAGGTCGCGCGGCGCGAGATTCAGGCCGCCCAGCTTGGCGTTTCCTTCCTCCACCTGGACGCGCCCGGCGAGGCAACGGGTGATCGCCGCGGGTTGCTCGTGGATCTCCTTCAGCATGAAGTGAGGAAAGCCGTCGAGGTCGGCGACGCCGTACACGTCGTCGATCCGCGTGCTCTGGCGCTGAACCCCGACTCCCCCGAGCGTGCGGATGTCCGCTCGCCCCCGCGTGATCCGGGCGATTTCGCGATCCTGCACGTAGAGGACCTGCCGCGTGTGGGCCACGATCGCCTGTGGATCGCTCGCCACCAGCGTCTCTCCGTCGCCGAGCCCGATGACGAGCGGAGACCCGTTTCGCGCGACGACGATCTCGTCGGGAAAGTCGGCAAACAAGACGGCAATGCCGTAGGTTCCCCGAACCGACTTGAGCGCCTCGGTGACGGCCGCGAGGGGGTCGCCGCGCAGGTGTTTCGCGATGAGATGAGGGAGCACCTCGGTGTCGGTCTCGCTCCGAAACACCACTCCGTCGGCCTCGAGCGCCAGCCGGAGCTGGCTGAAGTTCTCGATGATTCCATTGTGAATCACCGCCACCCTGCCCTGGGCATCGAGGTGGGGGTGGGCGTTCGGCTGAGTGATCCCACCGTGGGTGGCCCACCGGGTATGCGCAATCCCAACCGTCGCTTCCGGCGCGCCACCGACCTCTCGATCGAGGTCGGCGACCCGGCCGACCTGCTTCCGCATCCAGAGGGCGTCTCGGTCCACGAGGGCCACGCCGGCCGAGTCGTAGCCGCGGTACTCGAGGCGCCGCAATCCTTCGAGCAGCAGCGGAAGAGCCGGTTTATCCCCAATGTATGCAACGATCCCACACATTCCGTCTCCTGGCGCCCCCTGGGGATCACCCCTGGTCGGGGCCGTTCCGGGTCGCGATGGCTGCAAGCACCGGGCCAGACACGTAACGAGACACGTCGCCCCCGTTCAGCGCGATCTCCTTTACGAGCGACGACGAGACGAAAATGTGTTGTGGGTCTGTCAACAGAAATAGCGTTTCCAGGCCGCACATATCTCGATTCGCGAGGCCATTGCGGAATTCGAGCTCGAAGTCGGAGAGCGCCCGAAGGCCGCGCAGCAACACCGACGCCCGCACTGCCTGGGCAAAGTCGATGAGCAAGCCTTCGAACGGGGCAACCCGTACGTTGGGCCGCATCACCGAGGCGCGGACGAGCGCGACCCGCTGGTCGACGTCGAACCAGTAGCTTTTCGCCGGGTTGTGCCCGACGGCAACGACCACCTCGTCGAAAAGGGCTGCTCCCCGCTCGATCACATCGATGTGGCCCAGGGTGGGTGGGTCGAACGACCCGGCATACACCGCAACCCGCGCCGCCATCGAACCTCCCGGCAAGTCTACTTAATCGAGATCCCGGACTCGACGACGTGCTGGATCGGCGGAGTTCCCGGCTCACGCACGAGCGGCAGCTCCTGCACGACGCGGGGCTGTCCCCTCCCGTCGAGGGCGACGGTCTCCTCGACCACCGGGAAGCCGCAGTTCCGAACCGACACCACCACCTGGGGCATCAGGGCTCCTGGAGCGGAGAATCCTTCCCATAGTACCGCAAGAGAAGCGACCGGAAACGCTCGGTCGTCCGAAGGTGCTCAAAGCTCGGATCGAGGCGGATGTCCTGGCGGAACTCGATGTGGTGCAGGGTGTCGAGTTCAGCCATGCCCCGGAGCGCCTGCTCGAGGTACCTTAGCGCCACCTCGTCGTCGCCCTTCTGGGCGTAGATCTTGGAACGGTGGAGATCGGCGTACGGGTCGCCGGGATCCAGGACCTCGAGGCGCTTCATCACCGCGAGGGCCTCGTCGATGCGGCCCTGGTGGGCGAGGTTCACGCCCAGGTTGTTCAAGGCGGTCTCGTCGTCGGGCTCGAAGGCCAGCGCAACCCGGTAGAGACCTTCCTCCTTCACATACTCGCCGCGACGCTTGTACACGAGGGCCTTGTTGTTGTAGCCGGCCGCCTCCTCGGGAAGGACGGAGATGTACTTGTCGTACGTGGCTTCGGCGGCCGAATAATCCTCGGCCAGGTACTGGTAGTACGACAGAATCGAGAGCGCGCCCGGATCCATGGGATCGAGCCGCAAGCGCTCCTTCGACATCTTGATCATCAGCTTGATCTCGAGGGCGTCGAGCCGCTGATCCTGCTCGTCGTACCAGTCCTGCACCCCCCAACCCCGTTTCTCCTCGGCGGGCGGCGCCGGGCGCACCTCGTCGCTCTCGGGGCTGTCGGGCGGGTCGTCCTCCGCCGCGTCGGCCACCCCGTCCTCGGCCTCCTTTGGATCGGGCGCGACCGGCTCGGCAGCCTCCGCGACCGCTACTGGCTCGGTGGGGCGCTTCTTCTTCGGGACCGGGATGCTCGTTTCCTCGGTTTCGGGCGTGCGCACCGGCTCGGGCGAGACGTCTTCGGCGCCGCCCATCTCGGTCACCGGACCCCGCGAACCGGCCGGAAGGTAGAAGTGCTTCTCGTCCTTCGCCTTCCGTTCGGCCTCGGGGCGATCCATGTTCGGGTCCATCACCCCCTGATCCTGGCCGGCGTAGTCCTCGCGCAGGAGGCGTGCGAGGTACTCCGCGCTGAACGCCGTGCCCGGGTTGCCTTCCCCGGGGACGGGACAGCCGATGCCGAACAGCTCGCAGTGGACGATGTCCCAGACGATCTTCCCCTGGTCCGCCGACACGCTGGCGCCCGAAACGATCGCCAGCCAGACCAGACTTCCGGCGATCGACCACTCCACCCATCGGCGGATCCGAATCTCCGGCATCACCGAAACGGCCAGGACGCCGAGCCCGCGTGGCAGGGCGGCGGGGTGGTCGGGGTCCACCACGAGTTGCGCGTCGCCTTCGACCACCGCGAAGCGCTCGCGACGCGCCCAGGCGACCGGGGGCGCCTCCGCGCTCTCGCCCGCGGAGGCGATCGGATGGCCATGGAGCCGCATCACCGCGTCGAGGCGCCAACCGAGCGGGGCGTCGCCCTCGGCGGTGAGCCGTTGCCGAACCGAAGGGTCCGCCAAGGCCCGCAGTGTGGCCGCAACCGCGATCAGACCGAACGGCGGGGCGATAATCAGGAACGGCGCCGCGACGGCGACGGCGAGGTGCAGCGACCACCAGCGGCGCTCGAGCAGCCCTTTCCCGAGGAGGAACGCAGACAGGACCGGGAGGAGGACGAACGAGCCCAGGCCCGCCCACACCGCCAGCGCGGTCAGCTCGCCGACCACGCCAAACTCAGGGGGAAGGATCAGGAACCCAAGCCAACCCAGCTGGACCGCCGCGAAAGCGAGGCCGAGGTGAAGGAGTCCGACGGCACCTCCGAGGACCAACCACCACCACGCCAGCTCGTCGAGATCCCGGCGCACCGCCACCCCTGCCCGAACAGGGTAATCACCCGCGAGCCGCGCCGCCGGGCGCGACCAGGATGTCCGCCGGGGCGAGCGCAGCCAGCAGGTCGGCAAAGGCGCGCGACAGCGACACCGGATCCCGCGAATCCAAGGTCACGAGCACATGCTCGCTGGGCTCCGACCGAGGGTAACTGCCGATGGCCACCGAGGGGAAGCGGACAGCGGCGGCGGCGAGCGCCGCGGCGATGGCGACCTCGGCGTGGACCACCCTCAGGCGGGCGTGGTCGACAGCCGCGCCCGTCAACCAGGGCGCGACGCACTCGAGCTTGCGCTTGAAGAGGCGTGGCACGCCAGGAAAAACGAACACGTTGCGGACCTGCACGACCGGCACACTCTCGGCTGCGGCCCAATGCAGCACCGCCCCCGCCGGGATCGTCGCCATCTGACGGGATGCGTCATTTTCTGGCAGGCCGAACCTTCGAATCAGCCCAACGAGCTCGTCGTTCACCTCCAGCTCCAGGCCGAATCCCTGGGCGATCCCTGCAAAGGTGACATCGTCGTGGGTCGGCCCCACCCCGCCGCTGGTCAGCACCACGTCGAACCGGGTGGCGTCGGCGGCGACCACCTCGCCGATCACCGTGGCGTCGTCGGGGATCACCGAGATCCTGCGGAGGTCGGTGCCGAGCTCGCGAAGCCGGCGAATCGCCCATGGGCCGTTCTCGTCGGGGAACTTGCCGGTGAGGAGCTCCTCGCCGACCAACACCAGCGCGGCAGTGGGCATCAGGCCTCCAGGATCTTGCGGGCGAGGGTGGAGAGTCCGCGAAGATCACCTCGAAACGCTACCTCCTCGTATGGCGGGGCCGGTACCGGCTCGCCAACGAGCTGCGCTACCTCGAAGACCGCGCACGTGAGTCGCCGGTGGGTGAACACGTGCACCACGTCCGGACGGCGTGTCCCCAACCGGACCGTGAGGCCGAGGGCGGCAAAGCCCGCCACCAGCGCCGGACCCGGCTCGGTCAATTCGCCAATCTCTACGCGGATCGGCTCCCAGAGCCCTCCGAGCAGGCCGCCGGCGACCCGCCGTCCCAGGAGCCGGCCGGCCGCGGTCTCGAACACGCCGGCGGCGCCGCGGATCGCGGCAACCGGGGCCTTCCGGGTCGGGGTCGGCCATCGCTCGGGGGTTCCGCTCGCCCGGGCCGCACAAGGTCCCGCCAAGGGACAGGTGTGGCATCTTGGCTTCCGCGGCACACAAACCGTGGCTCCCATCTCCATCAGGGCCTGGTTGAGGTCGCCCGGCCGGAGCGCCCCGCGGCTCCGCTGCAGCTCCCCTGCCCTCGCCCAGAGGGCGCGTTTTCCCTCCTTGGAACGCGGGTCCAAGTCACGCCCGTCGAGCCGGGACAGCAGTCGCTCGACGTTCCCGTCCACCAGTGCCGCTGCTTCGCCGAAAGCGATGCTCGCGATCGCTCCGGCGGTGTAGGGTCCGATGCCGGGCAGCAGAGCCAGTTCGGCGGCCGTCGGCGGCAAACCTCGCGCGGCGGCCCGGGCGCAGCGGTGCAGGTTGCGCGCGCGGGAGTAGTAGCCGAGGCCCGCCCACTCCTCGAGCACCTCGACCTCGTCGGCAGCCGCGAGATCCGCCAGGGTCGGCCAGCGCCTCACAAACCGAGCGAAGTAGGGAAGCACGGTTTCGACCCGAGTCTGCTGGAGCATCAGCTCGGAGAGCAGCACCCGGTAGGGGGTCGGATCCGCCCGCCACGGGAGCGCGCGCGCGTTGGCCGCGTACCAGGTCCCGAGCGCATCGGCGATTGCGGCGGGGTCAGCCTCGATCGGGTCCGTCCTGTTCTTGCCGCAGGTCAATACCCTTTCGTCAAGACATCGTCAGGTGTTCGACGAATGATTCGGCTTCTTCCCTCATTTTCGGCGGCTCCAAGCGGGGCGTCCGCTCCCCGCTTTTGCACCCGGTCCGCGGCATTCTTGCCGCAGCCCAACCTACAAAGCCGATCTTTCTGGCCATGCGGGCATGGCACACCTCTTGCGCTTGGAGGGCGTCGCTCGAACGACCTCGAACCGGAGACCCCCATGCGCATTGCCCCCACCCTGGTCCTCCTCGCTGCATGCTCGTCCTCCGACCTCCGGCCGGTCGACCCCGTGTCTTCCCTCGCGCTGGCCGCAGACATCGTCGATGGGGAGGTCGTCGTTTCCGCCGACCTATCCGCCAGTCTGCAGGAAGAACTCGGCCTGACGCAGCTCGACTTCGACGCCGACCTCGGCGCGGGGCTGTATCTCGCAGCGGACGAGATCAACCTCTCGGCCATCGAGGCGGCGATAAAAGGCGACTTCGACGGCGCAGTGGTCGAGCACAACCTCGTCGCCGCGGCCTTTGGCAGCAACGACCCGTACCGATCCCTTCAATGGAATTTCGACCAGATCGGCGTGGATGCCGCCTGGGCCTTCAACAAAGGGGCCGGCATCACGGTCGCCGTCATCGACACAGGCGTGTCGGAAGCCGGCGAAGATACTCCGATCCACTTGGTGAACGGGATCGACTACGTGAACGGGGGAACGCCGAACGACGAGAACGGGCACGGGACCCACGTCGCCGGGACGATCGCCCAAGCCACCGACAACGGACACGGCGCCGCTGGGATCGCCCCCGAGGCCACAATTCTCGCGATCCGCGCATTGGACGCCAATGGCGGCGGCTCGATGTACAACGTGGCGAAGGCGATCACCGGCGCGGTCAACGGCGGAGCCGACGTGATCAACTTGTCGCTCGGAACCTCTTCGTCCATGTCCACCGTGGCCACCGCGGTCGCTGACGCAGTCGCCCGCGGCGTGGTCGTGGTGGCCGCCTCGGGAAACGAGTCCCGAACCACCGTTTCGTACCCTGCTGCGTATCCGGGAGTCATCGCGGTGGGGGCCGTCGGAGGAGACGGCAAGGTAGCCGCCTACTCGAATGGGGGCACGGCGATCGACGTGGTCGCACCGGGCGGAAACATGGCGCTCGACGCGAACCGCGACGGCTACGCCGACGGGATCCTCCAGGAGACCTTCGAAGGCGGGGAATGGGGCTACACCTTCTTCGAAGGAACGTCGATGGCTTCGCCGCACGTGGCCGCGGTCGCTGCCCTGCTGTTGGGGGAGGGCGCCAACCCGTCGGACATCGAGGCAATTCTCCGGGCTACCGCCACCGACATCGGGACACCCGGGTTCGACACCCGCGCGGGTCATGGGCTGATCGACGCGCGCGCGGCCCTGGCTTCGGTGAGCTCGGGCGGGCCCCCCGCCGGCCCAGACGACGAGGCGCCCCCCTCCGGGTCCGATACGACCGCCCCGGTCATCAGCCAGGTGAGCGGCTGGCGCGCCGGGGGCACGATGGAGCTGTCCTGGACCACCGACGAGCTGGCGACGACCGAGATCGAGTTCGAGACGTTCGGCTGGTTCGGGGACGCGTCGGCCGACCGGACGAGCCACCTGGAGTCGTTCACCGTCAATGCCGGTACTACCTACACCTTCACGATCGTCGCGAAGGACGCGGCGGGCAACGTTGCCGAGTCGGGTCTGTGGGTCATGTACCCCTGATCAGAAATAGCTCCCATCCGGACCCGGGTTCCCGGATGGGACCTTTCGATCGAAGGCCCGTTGTCGGATAGTGCGCCCGCAGGGAGACTCCACGTGGCCGATCCGACCCCGTCCAACGACCCCTCGTTCCTGGCCAACACCGTCGGCGGCGGCGGCTGCGGCTGCGGCTGCCTCGGAGGGATGACCCTGTTGGTCGGCGGACTCGTCCTGGCGGGGATCCCGCTGGCGTTTTACGAGTCCACCTCGATTGGCTCCATGATGGCCACCGGCGTGACCTTGTTGCTGGTCGGCGGCGCCGCGATCGCGTTCGGGATTGTGGCCTACGTTGGCAGTCTATTCATCCCATAGGTTGGGCGCGGCCGAAACCCGTGCTAGGCTCTGATGGTGATTCGACCTCCCACCGACCCGCCGTCCGACGAGAGCAACCCGGTAGGCCCCCTCGCCCATCGGATGAACCACACGCTTTCGTATCTGGTCAACCACCTGAACCTCCTCGCCGAAAGCGTGCAAGGGAGCAGGCTGGCGCCAGAGGAGCGCGGGCGAATGACGCAGATGACGGGCGAGGCGCTCCAGAGCGCGGAGCGCTTGGCCGACTTGATTCGTCAGCTCAAGCTGCTCTCGTGGGGCGCACCGGCCGCGCGAACCAGCCGCATGGAGCGGCCCAGCCTCCCCCCCTCCAGCGACGACTTCCCCGAGAACGACGAAGACACCTGGGACTCGGAGCACAGCGCACGCATCCTGGTGGTCGACGACGAGCCGGCGATTCTGCAAGCGTGCCAGCGGGCGCTCTCCAGCTATGTCGTCGAGGTGGCGGCGAACGCCACGGAGGCGACCGAGATCCTACTCAAGATGAAGATCGACCTCGTTCTGTACGACCTGACGATGACCGGGATGTCGGGGATCGAGGCGTACGAGTGGTTGAAGGAAAAGAAACCAGAAAAACTCGAACGCCTGGTCTTCATGACCGGCGGGGTCTTCAGCGCCCAGTTGCGCAGCTTCCTGTCCGGCATCCGCAATCCCGTGTTGCACAAGCCATTCGACACGAAGACCCTTCGTTGGATGGTGGCCCAGAAGCTGCGCGAGCTCGAAGCTCGGCGTCGGTGACGCTGCTCGTCGGCGACGAGCAGGCCGACCGGCTGGCCATCGTGCTGCATGGGATCCTCGGGTCCGGGCGGAATTGGCGAGGAATCGCCAAAACGCTGGCGGAGCGGCATCCGCGCTGGAGGTTTGCTTTGCCCGACCTCCGGAATCACGCCGGGGCCGCGCCGCGTCCGCCACCGCACACGGTGGCAGCCTGCGCGAGCGACCTGGCCGCGCTGGTCGAACAGATCGGCATCCCTTCCCTGGTCGTGGGCCATTCTTTCGGCGGCAAGGTGGCCTTGAAGTGGGCCGAGAATCACGGAACGGCCAAGACCCGGGTGCAGGTCCTTGACTGCCCGCCCGGCCAGACCACGCCAACCGGCGCCGATGCCGAGCAGGTGCTGGACGCGGTGCGTGACGCCCCGACCCCAGCACCCGATCGGGCGGTGATTCGCGCAGTTTTGCGAGCACGAGGGCTGTCCGAACCGGTCGTGGCGTGGCTCGCGACCAGTCTCGTGTCCGGTCCAGCGGGTTGGCAGTGGGGCTACCACCTGCCCGGGATTGAGGAGATGCTCGCTGATTTCTTTCAGATCGACTGTTGGGAATGGCTTCACCGCCCGCCGGCTTCTCGGGTGCGCTTCCTCCGAGCCAGCCGCTCCGATCGGTGGTCGGCGGAGGAGCTCAGCCGCTTTGCGGCCCTGCCGAGCGATTCCCCAGTAAGCCTCGATCTCCTGGACGGCGCCGGACACTGGGTACACGTCGACGATCCGGAAGGAACCATGCGGTGGATGAGCGAGGACCTCACGTGATGCGCGAGGTCCGTCTCGCGCTCCCCGCTGAGCTGCCCGCCTGCCTGGCGCTGCGGCGCCGGGTGTTCGTGGAGGAGCAGCGGGTGCCGCCGGAGCTCGAGGTCGACGGGCTCGACCCGACCGCGACCCACGTGGTCGCCCTCCAGGCCGATCAGGTCGTCGGCACCGCGCGGATGCGCACGGTGGCTGGGGCGGGCAAGGCGGAGCGGGTGGCCGTGGCACCCGAGGCGCGGGGACAGGGGGTCGGTGCCGCACTGATGTCCTGCCTCGAGGGCATCGCCTCGGAGCGCGGCTTGCAGGTGATGACGCTCCATGCCCAAGAGGCCGCCATCCCGTTCTACGAGCGCATCGGCTACGAAGCGTACGGGCCGCGATTCGACGACGCCGGGATCCCACACCGAGCCATGCGCCGCCCCATCAGATAGCCAGTGGACATGCGCGTCGTGGTCGCCATGTCAGGCGGAGTGGACTCGTCGGTCGCGGCCGCGCTCTTGGCCGAGGCCGGTCACGAGGTGATCGGCGTGCACATGAAGCTGCACGCCGCCTCGACCGCGAAGGTCGAGGGCCACTGCTGCGGGGTCGACGACGCGCTCGATGCCCGGTCGGTGGCGGATCGGCTCGGGATCCCGTTCTACGTGCTCGATCTCACCGAGTCCTTCCGAGGGGCGGTCCAGGATGACTTCGCAGACCGCTACGTGGCGGGCGAGACCCCGAACCCCTGCGTGCAGTGCAACGGGGTGCTCAAGTTTCGGGTGCTGCTGGCACGCGCGACCGCGCTCGGCGCCACGCACCTGGCGACCGGGCACTATGCCCGAATCGAGGCGGGAACCGATGGACCGGAGCTGCTGACGGCGACGGACACAAGCCGCGATCAGTCGTACTTCCTCTTTCAGCTCCGCCCGGCCGCCTTGGCCCGGACCCTCTTTCCGCTCGGCGGGATGACGAAGGGCGCGGTGCGCGACCACGCAAACCGACTCGGCCTGACCGTGGCCGGTAAGCCCGACTCCCAGGAGGTCTGCTTCCTCCCCGACGACGACCACACGCGGTTCGTGTCGGAGAACCGGCCGAAGGCACCCGCGGCCGGCGACATCGTCACCCAGTCTGGGCTCGTGGTCGGCCAACACGACGCCTACTACCGGTTCACGGTGGGCCAACGCCGAGGCCTGCGGGTTGCCCGGGGCGAGCCGACCTATGTGCTGTCGATCGACCCCGCCACCCAGCGCGTGGTTGTCGGCCCCGACGCGGCGCTGTGGGGCACCCGCCTCGCTTTGCGTGACACCCAGTGGCTCGACCGACCCCCGGTAGACCAGACGGTCGAGGTGCGGATCCGCCATCGCGGAACCCGGGTACCGTGCCGCGTCGGGCCCGGCGCGGACCCGATCGCCACGCTCGAGGTGCCGGCTCGGGCGATCACCCCCGGACAGGCTGCGGTGTTCTACCGAGGCGATCGCGTGCTCGGCGGTGGGTTCGTGCTCCGAAACGCGGCCGAGGTCGCGGCATGACCCGCATCGAGCAGGTGATCGGCCACAGCTTCGGCGATCCGGCTCTCCTCCGCGAGGCCCTCACCCACCCGACGTGGGCCAACGAGCACCCCGGAGAGCCGCACTATGAGCGCCTCGAACACCTAGGCGACGCGGTCCTCGGTTTGGTCGTGGCAGAGCACCTCTTTCGCGCGCACCCAGCGTCGGACGAGAGCGATCTGACCCGCCGCCGCGCCGCGGTGGTCGAGGGCCGCACCCTGGCTCGCCGCTGGCGTGAGCTCGACCTCGACGACGCGTTGCGGCTCGGGAACGGGATGGCGGCGAACGACTCCCGCGGCTCCGCGCGGGAAAACGCATTTGAAGCCGTGATCGGTGCTGTGTTCCTCGACGGGGGACTCGCCGCGGCCGGTCGGGTGGTCCTCCGACTCCTCGCCGGCGAGCTCGCTGCCACCCCGACTCCCCAAGCGGAGTCCCCCAAGGGGGTGCTCCAGAATCGGCTCCAAGCCGCCGGGGGGAAGCCGCCCCGGTATGTGCAGGACGACCGCACTGGATCAGACCACGATCCGATCTTTTCGGTCTCGGCCTGGTCGGAGGGCCAGCTCCTGGGCAGCGGCAGCGGGCGCACCCGGCGGGAGGCCGAGAACGCCGCCGCGAACGACGCGCTGACTCGACGGGCCGAGGCGTGATCGAGGCGGCGATCCTACCGATCGAACTCGGGTGTTGCGCGCCCGGCCCGGGCCGTTGCGCATTGTGCGCGCCCACGAGACCGCCCGAACCGGAGACCATCGCCTTCTTCGTCGCGACCGCCCGGGAGGAGGGCCCGGTGCAAGTGGCGTTTCTGGGCGGCCGCCCCCCA
>CANLGQ010000084.1 GCA_947490265.1 Pseudomonadota bacterium
CGCCCGACTCGCGCCGTAGCTCACGGCCATCGGTGTAGGATGGGGCGATGACGACGAACCGCGCTGACCCTCCTCAGTCGGCCACCAACGACAACACCATAGAAACGCCGACTCCTGCGCCAACGCGGTCGGAGTCCACGGCCGCCCGTGCTCGGATCGAACGCCAGAGCGCATTCGCCAGCGGGCAGCCGATCGGCCTACACCTTCGCATCGAACGCCAGATCCGGGTGACGCCCGAGCGAACCTGGTACCTCCTGAACAACAGCAAACCGCGCTGGTACACGCGAAAGTGCTGGGAGTGCGGCAACAAGCACAGCCCTGCCACCGCTCAGAACTGCACCTATTGCCAGGCTCCGCTCGGGCTCCGGCGCTTCCTCATGGCGGCGCGCGAAGGGGACGAGTCGGTCGGCTGGCAAGCTTGGGTGGAACGCCGTTTGTCCTATCCGGCGGTCGCGACGCCGCTGGCCCTGTATCGGTATGAGGAGCAGGTCCTGTCGATCTTCGCCTGGAACGGCGAAAACCTGCTCCTTGGGGAGCCTGCTCCCCTCCCGGCGCCCACGCTGGTCTCGATCGCCTTCCAACTCGGCGATGCCCTGTCGTTTCTTCACGCGCACGGCGTGCACCTGAAGCGCCTCAGCCCCGGCAACGTGCTGATCGCGCCGGATGGAACGGCCCGGCTGTTCGACCTCGAGGTCGAGCGCCTCCAGGCTCAGCCCCTTCAACCCACCGACGATCTCACGAAACCGCCAGTCCGCGATCTGCGGGAGCTCGCCGCCGGCCTCGTCCACTGGCTCAATGCCCTGGACGACGACCTCCGCCGATTCCTGAAGAAGGCCCAGCGCGGGGCATGGCCGAGCGCAGACGCCTTTGTCGCAGCCATCTCGCAGTGGAACCACGCACACCGGCCGAAGTCCCAGACCGTGCGGGGAGCGGCGTACAGCGACGTCGGCCTCACCCGGGCATTGAACGAGGACAGTTGGGCTTGGCGCCAGCTGCGGCCGGGGTTGACGCTGTATGCGGTCGCCGACGGCATGGGAGGCCATGAGGCGGGGGAGGTGGCGAGCGGGCTGGCGACGCGCACGCTGGTGCGCACCTTGGAGCGCCGACTCGCCGCCGGCGACGAATCCGAGAGCGCCGTACTTCGCGAATTCCCGGCCCCGGGCGAACTGGAGGTCGCCCTCCGGGAAGCGGTGGAAGCCGCGAACACTGCCGTTTGGACCTTCGCAGGGGGACGCGCCGAGCACATGGGCACCACGCTGGTCGCCCTGCTGGTGGTCGCCCCCAGCAAAGGGGACGCGGCGAATGAGCGCGAAGCGGGAAAACCGGTGGCGTTACTCGCCAACGTGGGCGACTCGCGCGCCTATCGGCAGCGAGAGGGGAAGATCGAGCAGATCTCCGAGGACCACAGCATGGTGGCCGCGATGGTTGCGGCCGGCAAGATCACCGAGGAGGAAGCGCGCCATCATCCAAAGTCCAATGTACTGCTGAATTTCCTCGGCATGAACGTCGACCTCGAAGCCGACATTCATCCAGTGGACGTCCGCGCCGGCGACCGATTCCTACTCTGCACCGACGGCTTGTGGGGCGAGGTCCGGGACGCGGAGATCGCGCGCCTGCTCCAGATCGAAAGCGACCCGCGGCGGGCGGTACATCGCCTCCTCCGCGCAGCCAACGACGCGGGGGGTCGCGACAACTGCACCGTGCTCGTCATCGATCCCGTCTGATCCGACAGGATCCGAGTGGGCGTGCATCGCCAACTTCCGATCGAAAGATCATTCTGGACAGCGGGTCGGTTTACCGGCTAGGCTAAAACTGGACGGCTGGTCGGTTTGCCGCCGGAGGGAGCGTTCGATGACCCGCGAAGCAGTCGCACAGGCATTCGACACGATGCTCGCCGAGGGTGACGAGGCGTGCCTCACCTGGCTCCGTGCGCGTGGCGCGGCCACGACCCCGGTCGAGTTGGTCGAGGGGCCGTTGGCCGCCGACGAAGCGGTCGCCCTGGCGCACGGGCTCGCGGAGCTCGGCCGCAGGGCGGAGGCGCTCGATGTGATGGGGGCGGTGTGCGCGGCGCGCCGACCCGAGCGCGGTCAGGGGGCCCAAGTCGCCAGGGGCTGGGCCCAGGGAGTCCAGGCCGCTATTTGCTGAGCGCCTCGATCGGCACCCACTTCGGGAGCCCCGGCTGCGGCTGACCGCGGGGCGAGATGATTCCGGTCATTCGGAGGCTGGGCTTCTCCCCTTCGCCGAGGATGCGGATCCGCCCGGCGTGCCAGTAGTTGCCACTGTTGAACAAGGCACTGGCGGTCGGCTTTCCCTCCACCGCAAAGACCCTCTCGGTCATGAACCCTTCGTCCGCATCGTAGATGGACACCCCGGTCATGCTCGTGTCGTAGTTGGTTTCCGGGGTAACAAATTCGGTGTGTTCGGATTCACCCCATTCGCCGGCGGTGGGTCCACCCTCGGTGCTGGTCGCGGCGCCACTGAAATTGGACATCAGGGCCTCGTGCGGCGACCCGAGCTGCGGAACCACGATGAGCCCCTCGCCGATCGACTGCACCATGACCTGGCCCTTGTAGAAGCTCAGGTAGTTGATGACCGTCGAATTGGACTGGGTGCCCGTGCTGTCCGCCGGCAACGGCATCGACATCAGCCGCGAGCGATACTCGATCCACTTCCCCTCGTGTAGCTGGTTGAACTTCTGCATCTTCATGTCGAAACCAACCGAAACCCGGCTCAACACCTGACGCATGGTCTCGTGGATGTATTGCTCGCGGTCGTCGTCCTTCTCGAGCCCCTCCAGGTCGATCGAGGTGACCCGCCCGTCGTCCGCGACCTGGAGCTGGATCCGAGCACCGGTGAGCTTGGTGTCGAGCTCAGCCAGGATGGTGTTCCCGGTGGCGATCCGACCCTCGGTCGCTCGATCGGCGAGCGACGCCTGCAGCGCGATCTCCTCGAAGTGGCAATCGATCTCGTAGTGCTTGCGGTCCAGCTTCCACGCCTTGGCGCAAGCCATTACCGTCTCGACCTGGAAGCCGGAGACGGCCACCCCGTAGTTCTTCTCCGCGTAAAACAGGAACGGAAATGGGGTTACCACTTCCGTTTTAATCTGCCATCGGGTCTCGTCCCAGCGGGCGAAGCGGTCGCCCCAGACCACGATCTCCTCGGTCTTCGCCTCCGTCCACACCTCGGCGCCGCTGTCGACTGCGCCGTCGGTGTCGGCCGCGACCAACGCCAGAGAACTCCCGATTGCCAATGCGCGCAGCCGCCCCATGTGACCCACCTGCCCCTCCCGCTACCGGTGTCCCGGTGCGGGCGAGGTGTCAACGCCTCCCGGCTGCGAGACCCGCGTGCGATCGCAGCGCCTCCTCCAGCGCCGCGTCCTGCAGGTGGTCGCTTAGGCCGTCGCAAGGCACGTACTCTCGCACGGTCACCACGCTTTCCGGAGGTTCGCGGAATCCAATTTCCCCGCGGCTGAGCTCAACCGAGCCGGCCCAGGGCACCAGCGTGACTGGCCCCCCCGCCGGAGCGCCGACCCAGGCCACCGCTACGCAACCGCCCCCCTCGGCACCCAGCAACACGCCAACGGAGACGCCGCGGCAACCCTGCAGGGGACACGCCCTCTCGGGCTCCGGCCGCACGCGCACCAACGCAGCCGGGCCCACGCGGGCAACGACCGTCTGCAAGCGGTCCTGAAGGACACGCGCGAGGGGCAAAATGGCGGGCTCTTGGGTGACGACCCTCGGCCAGAGCACCAGCGTCCCTTTGGCGGAACCCCGCGTCGCGCTGATCTCGGCGCCGTCCTTGGCGGCGGCCGCTCCCGCGAGCCCCAACCCCACAAGGACCGCCGCACCCCGCCGACGCACCAGTCCCAACGCGAGCAAAGACGCGAACCCGCCCCCAACCGGAGCAGCTCCGGTTCCGCTACACGCCCCGCCCCCCTTGAACCAGGCCGAGAGCACGTCGGGGTCGAGATAATCCGGAACCCCGTCCCGGTCCGAGTCGCTTTCGCGGCCCTCCTCCCCGTCGGGAACCCCATCCCCGTCGGCGTCCTCGTCGACCCAAGTGGCCTGGCCGTCGCCGTCCGGATCCACGTCGAAGATCCGTTCACTGTCCGCGAGCTCATCCGCCGTGAGGAGGCCGTCGCCGTCGTCGTCCAGGTCGAGCCGATCGGGCAGCCCATCCTCGTCCGTGTCGCCGCGCTCGTCGAAGGTGTCGACCCCGTCGCCGTCGTCGTCGAGATCCAGCCGATCGGGCGTCTGATCCAGGTCGGTGTCGGTGGCCTCGCCCTCCACCGCGTCGTCCACCAGGTCGCCGTCGGCGTCGAGATCCTCGAAGGCGCCCACCGAGTCGCCGTCGGGGTCGGCAAACCCCTCCACGGCGTCCGCGATCCCGTCCCCGTCGGAGTCGTCATCGAGGAAGGACGGGATGTTATCGGCATCGGGGTCCGCGTCGCGCTCGCCGATCAACCCGTCGCCGTCGTCGTCCGGATTCGAAGGATCGGCCCCGAGGGACACCCAGATCGTCAGCTCGTCGAGCGTGGACACGAGATCGCCATCGTCGTCCAGGTCGAGAAGGTCGACCACCCCGTCGCCATCGGTATCGGCCAAACCCTCAGTGGCGTCCGGGAGGCTGTCGTCGTCGGAGTCCGCATCGAGCCACGCCGGAAGCCCGTCGTTGTCCGGGCTCTGCACCTCGGCTCCGCCACTCGCCGCGATCTCGTCGGCGGTGGGGATCCCGTCGTTGTCATCGTCGTCGTCCTGCCGATCCGCGAGGCCGTCGCCGTCGGTGTCGGCGTCGAGTTCGTCGACAGTGGCCACGCCGTCGTCGTCGTCGTCGAGATCCACCGCATCAGCGAGCCCATCTCCGTCGGTATCGATCGGCGCGAGCGGGTCCCCCGTCTCCAGGAGATCGCCGTACCCGTCCAGATCGGTGTCCGCCGAGAGCGCGTCGGTGCCGAGCAGCGCCTCCTCCCCGTCCAGCAGGCCATCGCCATCGGTGTCCGGATCCAGCGGATCGGTCCCGAGCCCACAGGTCTCGGTCAGGTCGTCCACCCCGTCGCCATCCGAGTCGGCGAGCGCATCGACCACCTCGACGACCAGCCCGCCGACGGTCGCGATCGACAGGAACGCCCAGGTGTCGAGGTAGGTCTGGTTCCCCTTGGTGTCGTCTCCGACGAAGTCGCCCCATCCCCGCGCGTTGCCGGGCGCGTCGGCACTGTGGGCGATCGGCGGGTCGCCGTACGCGCCGGGAAACAGTCCGCCGACCGGCGCCTCCACGGCGGATAGCTCGCCGCTCGGCATCAGCTGCTCCTCCAGAAATTGGACCGCGCCGTCGTTCCAGAACATCGGCAGCCCGGTGCGGATGAGCGACGCATCCACCGCCCAGGTTCGCAGCCCCTCGTAGGCGGCCTCCACGTCGCGCGCCGGATAATGCAGCTCGCCGACCGCGACCTGCACGAGGCAGGTTGTCGGCCCGGAAGGCGCCGGGTTCCCCGCGTTGTCGAGACCGTCCCACAGGATCTCGTTCACCCCGACGTCGGCGTCGGCGATCCGGTGCGCGTCGCGGTCCGAGGTGTAGGAAAACACCCCGTCGCCGTCGAGGTCGCACACGAGGTGGGTGGTGCCCGCCGTGACGGAGTCGAGGGTGAAACTGGCTCCAAACCATGGGATCCCGGGTGCCGCCACCGGACACGCCGGATCCTCGTAGCCGGCGGCGGCCGAGCGCAACGCCGCCGGGAGGGCATCCATGTCCGCATCCTCGGGAGGAAGCAGGTAGACGCGATGCTCCTCCGCAAAGGGCTGACCGACGTCGGCGACGCTCCGACCGTGCGTCCCGTCGAGCCCCGACGCGTTCCCCGCGACGCTGTAGAGGAAACCCGCCAGCCCATCGACTTCGAGCTCGATGACCCCGTCGTTCGACGGGCCGCCACCGCCGACCCGAAAGTAAAAGCGCCCGTCGAGCGCCCCGGCTGAGCTGTAGGTGCCCCCGTCGAACCACCACGTGTCCGACCACACCCGGCCGCGCCCGACCGAGGCGCCGCTCACCGCGACGTCCCACTCCAGGATGTCCTCCACCACCCCGTCGGGCGTCGCACAGCACACCGGGTCGAACAGCGGGTCCGACGCGTCGCAGCAGGCCGCGCTCCCGGTGAGATCGTCGCCGACGAGGAACAGGTAGGCGCCATTTCCGGCGACCGGCGGGATCGGGTCGCCCGAGGCGAAGCGACCGACGAAGCCGCCAGCGGGGTCGTAGACGTCGGCCCCGACCGGCACCGGAACGCGGGCCGCATCGAGGGAGGTGCCCTGCCAGACCACGGTCTCGGTGGCGGAGTCGAGGATGTCGACGTGGATCGCGGTGAGCGACGCGCGCAGGACCTGGCTCGTCCCCAACTGGGCGGTTCCCTCCGCCGCCCGTGCCGGACTGGATTGGGCGAGCAGCATCGCGACAACGCGAGCGATCATGGCGTCCCTCCCTGACCCGCGGGGGCATGGTCGATCAAGAGGAACTCGACCCGCCGGTTCTGTACGCGGCCCGCGGCGGTCGCGTTGGTGTCGAGGGGGACGGCCTCCCCATATCCCTTGGCGAGAAGTATGTTTTCCACCACGCCCTTTCCGATCAGGTACCGGCGCACCGACTCGGCCCGACCTTGGGAGAGCTTGAGGTTGACCGCGTCGGACCCCTGATTGTCGGTGTGGCCGGCCACTTCGACCCGGCCGAGCCCGGGGTTGCCGAGCACGGTCGATGCGACCTCGTCCAGCAGCTCGAACGACTCGCTCCGTATCGTCGTCTTTCCGGTATCGAACTGAACCTTTTCCAAAATCACGATCTGGTGGATCTCGAGCTTCACCTTCGTCGGCCGGAGGGTGATCCGAAGGGCACGCTCCTCGCCCGGCGGCAGGGTCAGCGGCGTGTCGACGGTCGTGTAGCCCGGTGCGGACACCTGAAGCACATGGGGGAGGCCACTGCCGATCCCCTGCTGGATGCGCCCCGTTTCGCCGGAGGACACCGGTGCACCCGGTACGCACTCCGGGGTCGGGCTCGTCCAGGAAGCGACCGCACCGCCGATGGGAAGGCCATCGGGCCCCACCGCTTCGATGGCTATGGTGGCGTCGAATCGCGGCAGGAGATCGATTCGGATCGGCGTGGCGGTCTCCGCAGCGAGCACGCTGGCCTCGCCGGTGAGACAGCCCTCGGTGGCGGTGACCGACCACTGGCTGCCCGGGAGCGCATCGATGGAAAGGCCGCCGACCCCGACCGGCCCGGTTCGGGTGCCGTCGGGGCCGGTGATCCGGACGGTAGCCGCCACCGCCCGGCCGCCGGATCGCACATCGAGCAAGAGCGCGCCCAAGTGGTCGGGACAGCCGTCGTCGTCGCGCCACCCGTTGGGCGTCTCGATCTCGAGCGGGCATCGATCGCTCGCCTTCAGCGGACCAATCGGGTCGAAATCCAGCAAACGGGGTGGTTTTTCCCTGCCGTACCCGCCTCCTACGAACACCCGGAACGCGGGGACCCCCACCGCGTCGGTCAGGCCCACCGCGCCGCCCACGACGAGGAACCCGCCGATCGAGGTCCGATAGCGCCCGCTGGCCAACAGCTCGACCGGCATGCCCGCGCCGCCGATCGAGGCTGAACGGAGCGCGGGTCGTCCGACCACCTCGAGGCCCAGGCCCGCCTGCTCGCTGGTGAGCACCCCGGCAGAGACCCCGAACGTGGCGCGCCCGCCGCCCGTCGCCCCCGGCAGTCCCTCGATCACCGGGTCGAAGCATCCGCCGACGGACGCCCCGAGGGTGCCCGGACCCAGCTCAGCGGTGAGCGCGACCTCCCCGCCACCGCCGACGCCGCCCGAGCCGAGAAACAACGACGACGCGCCCGTCGGCAGGCTCACCGAACCCACCAGGCCAATGCCGACGCCCCCGCCCCCGACGACCCCCGAAGGGCGAACGGGGACGGCCATCGCCGAGACGCGGAGATCGCCCAGGGCCGCGCCGTTCGAACTGGCCAGCGCGGCCGGACCCTTCTGATGGGTGGACGAGACCGCGACGGGAAGGGCGAGATCGAGCCGGGCTCGTTCGTGAAGTGCGACACCGATCGACGGGTTCAAGACCATCAGGTTGTCCAGCGCGGCAGCCTGCTGACCGGGTTCCCCGGGCGCCGTCGCGAGCACCTGAACCAGGGGATCCGAGGCAAACTCGCCCAGCACCCCCGCGAACAGGTCGCCTTGGGAGAAGGCCTGAGGCCGCTGGACGGCGAGCGGGTCGCGCGGGTCGCCGTCGAGCGCCGCCGGCCAGAACGCATGGGCGTCGATGCCCCCTGGCGCGGCGCCCGCGGCGCCGCCCCAAGGCCACAGGGCGAGAAACAGAACCCCGACATGGATTCCTCGCCTCATCCGCTGCGTTCCTCGCCCGCATGGTATCACCTCGACGTGAGCGTACCCGGTTCGCCAGGGCCACAGTGGTGGTTCGCAGCCGCAGGATCCGGCGCCATTGCCCTCGGTTACGAGGCGTGCTGGACGCGGCGGCTCAGCGTTTTGCTCGGCGGCACGGCGATCGGTCAGTCCGTCGGCGTCGCGGCGTTCCTCGCCGGCCTGGCGCTCGGGGCGGCGAGTGCCCGGACGCGCGCCGACCCGCGTCGCGCGTGGGGCGCGCTCGAGATCGCCGCGGCGATCGCCGCCCTCTCCCTGCCGGCAGTCCTCGACGCCGTGCCGAGCACCGCCGCGCCGATCGCGGTGGCGCTGGCCGCAGCACCGCTCGGAGCGACGTGGTCGGCGGTGGCACCCCGACTCTCGGTGGAGGCCGCAGGGACCTGGTACGCCGCGAACACCGCGGGCGCGGCGATCGGGGTCTTGGTCACGGCCTTCGTGCTCCTCCCCGCGCTCGGGGTCACCGGGGCGGAGCGCGTGCTCGCAGGGGGCGCGGTCGCGCTGGCCGCCTGGCTCCAGGCCTTCGCCCCACTGGCGCCGGCGGTCCGCGCCGCGCCGCACGCCGTTGCCTTCGGCGCGACGACCCTGGCCGCCGTCACCGGGTTCTCAGCAACCGGGCTCGAGATCGCCTGGTTCCGCTGGGCAGCGGTGGGGCTCGGCGCCACGGTGTCCACCTTCGCGATCGTGCTGGCCGTGTTCCTGGTGACGGTTGCCGGCGGAGCTGCACTCGGGCGGCGCTGGCCCGCCGATCCGGGGCGGTGGCTTCCGGTCGGACTTGCCGCACTGGGCGGGTTCGCTCTCCTCGGCGCGGCCGGGTGGGGTCTTCTGCCCTACGGTCTCGGGTTGAGCTGGCAATTCGGCGGGGAGGCCGCCTTGTTCCCCGCTTCCGTTGCGCTCGTCGCCCTGGCGATGGGGGGTGCGCCGGCCGCCTCGGGGTGGGTCTTCGCCACCCTCCTGCGACTTGGCGGCGATGCGCCACGCATTTATGCGGCAAACACCCTGGCCTCGATCGCCGCGGCGCTGGCGACTGGGGTCTGGCTCATCCCGACGCTCGGTCTCCGCGGTGCCGTGGTGGTGCTGGCGCTGCTGCCGGCTTTGTTCGCCCGACACCTGCGGGCCCTGCTGACCGTCGCCGCGCTTGCCGCGCTGGTTCCCGGGTGGGACGCCCGCCTCTATGCGGTCGGGATCTACCTGCGGATCTCGGACTTCGCCGAGGCCGGACCTCGCTCGATTCGCCGGTTCGCCGACGAAGGTTGGGACCTGCGCGCCTACCGGCACGGGCAAACCGCGGCGGTCGCGGTCGGGGAGTCGCGCACCACCGGCAACCGGTGGCTCTCGATCAACGGCAAGGTCGACGCGTCCACCGGAGACGACATGCCCACCCAGGTGCTGTCCGGTCAGATCCCGGTGGCGCTCGCCCGAGGCGGCGACGTGGTGGTGGTTGGCCTCGCCTCGGGGGTCACCGCGGGCGCGGCCCTGGCGGATTCACGCGTTCGGACCCTCACGATCCTCGAGATCGAGCCGGCCGTGGTGGAAGCGTCCCACTGGTTCGACCACGTGAATGCTCGCCCCCTCGACGACCCGCGGACCACGCTGGTAATCGACGATGCGCGGCGCTGGCTCGCCCGGCCGGGCGCATCGGTGGACGTCGTGATCAGCGAGCCGAGCAACCCCTGGATCACCGGCGTGTCCAGCCTTTTTACGCGAGAGTATTGGGAGATCGGACGTCGTCGCCTCCGACCGGGCGGGATCTTCTGCCAGTGGGTCCAGCTCTACGGCCTCGGGATCGAGGAATTCCGCGCCATCGTCCGCACGTTCCTGTCGGTGTTCCCGGAGAGCAGCTTGTACGAGACGATCCCGGGAGCGGACGTCCTACTCGTGTCGTCCGCCCTGCGCGGTTCGGTCGATCCTCGCTTGACCCCCAATCAACTTCACTGGCTGGCGGGCGATGGTTGGCTGAACACCGACGATCACCCGCGGGTCGAGTGGCGAGCTGCCGCTGCGCTGCATCGGGCTACCGGCGCCACAAATGCGGCGTTAATCGACGCCGCAGCGGAACAGCGGTAAACGGAGGGCGGTGAGGCGCGATGCGGCGACGGTTGACGGGGCTCTGGATTCTTGCGGGGCTGGCGGCGTGCGAGCAGCCGAGCACGGACTCGGGCGGCACGGGGGGCCTTCCCGTCGCCCCGCTGCGGATCCGGCAATACACCGCGGTTTGCGTCGACGACGCGACCTACTCGGGCGAACTCTGGGCGAGCGCGGCGACGAATGGCACGGCGCTGCTCAACCTCTGGGACACCCTCGCGCCGTCCCCTACCGCGCACAACGAGGAGCACGACCTCCTCACGACCGGAACGGGAGCCTTCGGCGAGATCCTCGCCGTAACGCTGACCGAGGTGGCGAGTCTCGAGGACGTGGGGGCCGGCACCACCCTGTTCGGGTGTGCGATCGGCGAGGCACTCGCTCTCCCCACCGCGCTGACCTATGCGATCCGGGTGTACGACCCGGAGGGGGAGCTCGCGGAATGTGGAGCCTTTGGACATGATCCTGCCGTCGTCGCGGCAGGGACCTACCCCACGGCGGGCGGCTTGCCCTCCAGCCCGAACGAGTTGGCGAGCTGCACCCCGCTCTAGCAGCAACGAGGCGTGATGCGAAACCGATGGTGGATCGTCCTCCTTTCCCTTCCCATCGCTGGGTTTGCGGTGTGGTCGCTCCTGCCACGCCCCGAGGCTCCGGTGTCCGTCGTCCCCCCGGCGACCGCGGAACGTCCCCGGGCGCGACCCAGCCCGCCCGAAGCACCGGGACTTCCAGGGATCGGGGAACTGGGAGCGGCGGACCGCGTCCCGGTGCCCGGATCCATCCCGGCCCAACTCGCCGATCCGAACACCCCGCCCGAGGTGCGCGCCGCGGCCTCGGTGTCCGCCGGTTGGAGCACCGTGGCGCGACGACTGCGCTACGGCCAGGACCCCGGACCCGAGTGGGGCGCCGTCGAGGAGGAGGCCAACCAACTCGCCGCGAAGATCAAGGTCTTCCGCGCGGACCCCGCGAGCGCGACTTGGGCCGACCTCGTCGCTGAGCAACGCGCGCTGATCCCGAGGATCCGCGCGGTCGATCCCGACGAGGCGATGATTCGAGCCCTCGATGCGATCGAGGGGCAGCTCGCCGGTACGCCGTAGGGCCATCGCCTGCGCGACGCACCCCCACGGCCAGTTCCAGCTTAGCCCGGAACGCCGCCCGCGTACTCACAGGAGGCCGCCGGGTCGTCGTTGAACTGGCTGCTCTGGAAGTCGCTGTAGTAGTAGGCGGTGACCGGCACGTCGTCGGCCAGGGTCACGCCCTGGAGTTCGCACACGAAGGTCTCCTCGCCAGGGCACGGCCCGGCGCTGAACTCGGTGGTGAAGCCGCTTTCGTCGCCAATAGCGATACACCAGTCCTCGGCGCCGGCATAGCCAGTGTGCTCGTAGCAGAGGCCCAAACCAACCCACTCACAGGCCGTTGCCCCGTCGGGGGTTGCGCCGCTATCGCTGGCACCGTCATCGCAGGCCACCGCGGCAAGTAGCCCGATCGCCGAAATCATCGCCTTGTACATTCGTTCCTCCTTGACCACGGACGTCGCCGCAGCACCCGGCCTCCTATCCCCCTTCGGCGGGCCGGGACAGCCTGCGAGCGCAGTTTGTTGCACCGACAGTTGCGGGCGGGGCTGGGCATCGCGGATTACTGAAACCAAGTACCCACCGGGGCGGAGTTCGGACGATGAACCGATGGGTGCTGGCCGTTGTCGCGGCGTCGGCGGTGGTCCTCGCCCTCCTCCTGATCCGGGGCCCGGACACCGGCGAACGGCCAGCCGCGCCGCTACCGCCTGCGCTCACGGCACCCGCCTCCCCCGAACCCGCACCGACTCGGCGCCCACCCGCCCTGCAGGGACGAGAGGACCTCACGGCCACTCCCGGGTCGGTACCCGACCAGCTCGCCGACCCGAACGTATCGCCGGAGGTGAAGGCCGCCGCGGCCGTCTCCTCGCAGTGGGGCGTCGTTGCACGCCGCCTGTCGTACACCCCGGGGAGTCCGGCGACCTGGAAGCCGCTCGGAACCGAGGCGCTCGAGCTCGGGAAGCAGATACGGGCTTTTCGCACCAACCCAGACGACATGGACTGGGCAGCGCTCGAAACCGAGCAACGAGGCCTGATCCCCCGGATTCGCGCAGCGGAGCCAGACGACATTCTCGTCGCCGCGCTGGACGAGATCGAGGCGCAATTGGCGGATTGAGTCGCGCACCCGGGTCGGAGCGGCCCTTCCGGGTGAGCCATCGGGGGTTCGAGTGCGCCTCGACTGGCCAGGATAGGAGGCCCTGCCGGAGGTTTCGATGCGGTTCTTGGGTTTGGCGGTAATCGCGGGTTGCAGCGGTGGGTCCGACAAAGCCGACCCCGCCCCTCCGGGCGCGCTCTCGGGGTGCGACCCGGTCGACCCAAGCCTGTGCGCGTTCCCGTTCCCCTCCTCCTACTTCCAGGTCCCGGCGGACACCGCATCCGGGGTGCAAAACGCCTACACCCAGGAGTCCCTCCCGATCAACCGCGACTTCGTTCCTCTCGCACCCGATCTGCTGAACCGATACGACGGCTTTTCGACGCTCACCCCGGCGCTCACCTTTCTGGAGAAAGTCTCGACAGACGGCACAATCTCGTGGACCGACCCGAGCCTGTATCTCGCTCCCGACGCCCGAACGGTGTGGATCGACACCGTGACCGGCGAGCGGCTCCCCCACTTCGTGGAGCTCGACTCAACCGCAGACTCCGACGCCGTCTCGGCGTTGATCCTCCATCCCCTGGTCCCCATGGAGCACGCCCGACGGTATGTCATCGGGATTCGGAATCTGAACCGGACCGACGGCGGACCGGTGGAACCCTCGCCGGCGTTCACGGCACTTCGCGACCAGACCGAGAGCGACATCGCCGACGTCCCGCTCCGCCAAGCCTACTATGACGAGAAGATCTTCCCGATTCTCGAGGCGGACGGCCTCTCCCGAGGCGAACTCCAGCTCGCGTGGGACTTCACCACCAGCAGCGTGGAGAGCTCGCTTGGCCGCGCGCTCGCCGTGCGCGACGACGCCCTCGCCCGAATCGGGCCCACCGGACCCGCCGAATACACCATCGACTCTACCGTCGACGGCGATTGCGCCAACCCGGGGAGCGAGCCGATCGCCCGCACGATCTATGGACACTACACGGCGCCGCGCTACACGCTGTCCGACGCCCCGGGCCTGGACGCCCGCCTCGTCGACGGGCCAGATGGCAAGCCGGTTTACCAGGGCGACACCGAGGTCGAGTTCATAGTGCGTGTGCCGTGCTCGCTCGCCGCGGATCCCGGAGACGGTGGAATGGTCCTGCAGTACGGCCACGGGCTCCTGGGCGATTACTCGGAGGCCGAGGCCGACTATTTGGCCCAGATCGCCGACACGAACCGGTTCGTCATCTTTGCCCAGGACTGGACCGGCATGTGCCAGGACGATGCCGGACCGATCACCCTGATGCTCGTCTCCGACCTGTCCGACTTCGAGATCATCCCCGATCGCACGATCCAAGGTTTCACCGAACTGATGAGCGGACTCAGGTTGGCCACCCATGCGCTGGCCAGCGACCCGCTCCTGAGCTGGAACGGCAAACCGGTGATCGACGGATCCCGCGCGGGGTACTACGGCAACTCGCAGGGTGGGATCTTCGGCGCCGCGTACCTGGCGCTCTCGCCGGACCTGGAGCGCGGCGTGCTCGGCGTGCCGGGCGCCCCCTACAGCCTCCTCCTCTCGCGCTCGGCCGATTTCGACACCTTTTTCCTACTCTTCGACCAGAAGTACCTCGACGACCGCGACCGCGCGCTCCTCCTGGCCTCCTTCCAGACCGCGTGGGACCCAGGCGAGCCGGCCGGATACCTCCGTCATCTCACGGCCGATCCCCTTCCCGGGTCGCCGCCCAAGCAGGTGCTGCTCCAGGCCGCGCTCGGCGACGCCCAGGTCACCACCCTCGGCGCCGAGATGATGGCGCGAGCATTCGGAGCCGCTACGGTCGCCCCCCAGGCGCAGGCCGTGTTTGGCATCGAGGAACGCCCG
>CANLGQ010000085.1 GCA_947490265.1 Pseudomonadota bacterium
ACAGCGCGGCCCCTTCCGGGCTCTCCGCCACGAAGGCGCCCTTCGGGGACAGCGCGACCATGCCTTCCGGAACCGGCAGGCTCGCGCGCTTCTCCACCGCCCCGAGGCCCCGAAAAAACGGAGAAAGCTGCTCGATCCAGCCGAAGCCGGCGATCGCCGGGCCGCTTCGATCGCCCCCCACCGCCTTGCGCGGCACCAGATCGACAGCAATCCGGGAAAACTCAGCCAGTCCCTGCAACGTTCTTCGTTGGCGCTCGAACGCGTCGAGCTGCTCGGTGACCCGTCGGAGCTCCTGGAGAAGCTGGATCTTCTCCTGCTCGGTCTCGGCCTTCGCGAGCAAGGCGACCAGCCGGTCTCGGGTGACGGTGAGCGTCCGAACGCGCAAGTCCACCGCCAGGAAGTTCTCGGTCACGTCGGCCGCGGTGACGGTCTCGTCTACGACGTCGCCGTTCTTTCGGATCGCAGCCCAGGCAGCCTCGAATTCCGCGACGGGAACGCGCACGACGATGGCAAGGTCGGTGAGCTGCTCGACGCGCCCGCCCCGGCCCGTGGCCTCTGCGGCGATCGCGTCGAGCGCCTCCTGGACGCGCGTGACGCGCAGCCGGGCGTGGCCGCTGTAGTGAACCATCCGCTCGGCCGCGGGGGCCTGGACCACCGCTTGCGCAGGCTCGGAGGACGCCCCCTCGGAAGGCGGAGGCGGAGGCGGAGGCGCCATGGGTCGGGCTGCCCGGGTGCTCGACTCCCCTTTCGACCACTCCTCGTCCGATCCCGCCGTGTCGCGGTAATCCTCGGCAGGACCGTACATCGGTGCGCTTTCCGCCGGCCTCTTCGCGCAGGCGACGACCAGGACCAGCCACGGTGTGATCTTCATGAATCCCCTCCCCAAAGGCCCGCTGTGACCCCCTCGCGCGTCCGTCCCACGGCGCCCGAACACCCTCCCTAGCCCGGGCGCCCCGCCGCCACCGGATCCGGTTCCCCCTCTGCGGCGAGCCGGAGCACGCGCAGTGCATCCATGCCCGAACACACCACACTCCCACTCGGACCTCGCAAATCCGGGCGGGCCGACAAGCAGACCTCCTCGAGCACGCGGTAGCCCATTCGCCGGAGCTCCGCGATCTTCAACGAGAAAGCGCGCGAGTCGTAAATCGAGCCCCACCGAGCGCGCGACGCAGCCCCAACGGGAGAAGCGTCCTCAGGCTGGTCCTGAAAAAATCCTGGGACGTCGAGGATCACGCGAGCGCCCGGGCAGGTGTCGCGGATCGCCCGGAGGAGGCCCTGGAGGCGAGCCATGGGAATCCGGGAGGCGACCCCCTCCAGCACCACCAGCGGCGTTCGTCCAACCTCGGCAGCGACGCTCCACTCCAGTGGAACCAGCGGGCGTCGCTCGACCCGACCCCACGCCCTCGAAAACGTGCTCTCGGCAAGCAACCTGCCTTTCACCTCGAGGATCGGCGGCTCCTCAACCTCCCGGTGGCTGCGGATCACGTCGCCCATCAGGGCCAAAAGGCGATACCAACGCGCGTCAAACCCGCCCCCAAAGCCCCAGTAGGCGACCTCGATGCCCAACTGGCGCGCGCGCGTCACCTCCTCCTCGATCATCTGGTCAATGATCGAAGCCCGCGCCCGGATCATCGTCAACAGGGCCGGGTGAGCCGTTGGGGGGAGCAAGCCGGGTTGGCGACGGAGCAACCACGCGGCCACTGGATCGCGCGGACGGCGCACCCGTTGGCCGTCGACGGCCCCGAGCGCATACAGCGTCCAGCGCGTCGCCAGCGGGAGGTTCACGGTGCCTTGCCCTCCATTCCGAGCTGCCGTAACCCGCAGCGCACGCAACGGGGGAGATCCAGGCCACCCGGACCTCACTCAGCGCTCGCCGGCACGCGAGAGCGCACGGGCTTGACGACACGCCCGCGCTGTGTCGAAATGTCCCCCGGAGTCGGCGATGCGGGTGGGGCTCGGCTGGGTGGCGATGGCGCTGATGGCCAGCGGATGTACGGCGATCAAAGCGACCTACCACGTATCCACTGCGGACCAGGCGGTGCGGGAAGCGCGAAGCTACGGCGCACAGGAGCACGCGACCTACGAGTACACCATGGCGTTGCGCTACCTCGACGAGTCGAAGGAGCGGCTGGGTTTCGACGAGTACCGGGTGTGCGAGATCCTCGCCCGAAAGTCGCTCGAGTGGGCGGATAAGGCGCTAATCTCCCTCGAGGAGGGCAAGCGCATCGAGGGTGCGGTGGAGATCCGCAACGAGGACCTCCCGGTCCCGCTGGTGATCCCCCCCGACGGCCAGGGCCCCCCTCCGATGCCCCAACCCAAGCCTCCCGCACCGCCGCCGCCGGTGCCGTTGCCGGTGCCCGCGCCCGCTCCGATCCAGTTCGATCAGTGGGGCATCCCCATCCCCATCCCCATCCCGCTCCCGCAGCCCGCTCCAGCCCGCGTTCCCCCGCCGCCAGAGCCGACGCCACCGCCCAAACCGGATTACGACTTTGGCGGCGACGAATGAGGGCGCTCGTCGCGACACTCGGCGTCCTCGCTGGCGCCTGTACGCTGCCCCAGGAGGTGCAGCGCACGCTCGCCGAGACCCAGGCCACCCTGCTGGCCGCGCACCAGGTCCACGCCGACCTGTGCGCGCCAGAAGAGCTGGCCAACGCGGAGTCCTCGGTCGATTTCGTCCAGCTCGAGCTGACGAGCGGCGAGATCCGGCGCGCGGGTGAGGATGTCACCTTCGCGCACACGATGGCCATCGCCGCGCTGGATAAAGCGACCCCGTGCGGGGGCCCGGATCGCGACCGGGACACGATCGCCGACATCGTCGACCAGTGCCCGGATGAGCCGGAGGACCTCGACAACGATCGCGACGAGGACGGGTGCCGCGACCTGGATCCGCTCGGCGACGAGGATCACGACGGCGTCCGGAACAGCGACGACGCGTGCGTGATGGAGCCGGAGGACTTCGACGGCGACAATGACACGGACGGTTGTCCCGAGGTCTCGGGGGACCGGGACGGCGACGGCCGGGTTGATGCCGCCGACCGATGCCCGACCGATGCCGAGGATCTCGACACGTTCGAAGATGCCGACGGCTGTCCCGATCCCGACAACGACGCCGACACGATCCTCGATTTTCGAGATATGTGCCCGTTCATTGCCGAGGATCCCGACGCCTGGTTCGACGAGGACGGCTGCCCCGACGCCGACAACGACCTCGACGGGATGCCCGACCTGATCGACCAGTGCCCCAACGCGAGCGGCGACCGATTCAACAACGGCTGTCCCGCCGCGGATGCGGATGGCGACGGCGTGGCCGACGCGATCGACCGCTGCCCGGCCGAGCAGGAGACCCGGAACAACTACCTCGACGAGGACGGCTGCCCCGACACCGGGTCCGAGCTCGTGCGGGTCACCCGGACCCAGGTCGAAATCAGGGAGATCATTCAGTTTCAGACCGGTAGCGCCCAGATCCTGGCCGCCTCGAACAAGGTCCTCGACGCCGTGGTCAAGGTCATGACCGATGCCCCGGACATGAAGATCCGGGTCGAGGGCCACACCGACAACGAGGGAGGCGACGACGCCAACCTCGCGCTCTCCAAGTCGCGGGCGGAGGCCGTGCGGCGCTACCTCGAAACCAAGGGGATCTCGGGCAACCGCCTCGCCTCCCAGGGCTATGGCGAGACCAAGCCCCTCGACACGAACCGAACCCCAGAGGGACGTACCCGGAACCGCCGGGTCGAGTTCCACATCCAGGGCGCCGAGAAGTAGGCGCCTACTCCAGGTCGGGGAGCCGTTTCTCGTCGATCCCGCGGGCGCCGCGTGTCAGCTGGGCAACCCGCGCGTCTGCGGCCTCGAGCTGCTCCTGACACCGCTCAGCAAGTGCCACGCCCTCCTCGTAGAGCGCCAGCGCTTCCTCGAGCGGCACGTCGCCGCCCTCGAGCCGGCGGACTCGCTTCTCCAGCTCATCGAGCGCCCGCTCGAAGTCGAGATCGGACCCGGGAGCACCCGGCGTCGCCCGGCCGCGCGCGTCGTCCATCTAGCCCTCCACGATGCGGAGACGTTCGATCTTGTCCAAGACAAATGTCCGATTCTCATCCGAAGCGCGGTCGAGACCCACGAGGACCGGCATGGCGTCGCGGAATGCGAATCGCTCCGGAGAAACCAGCATTGCGAGCCGTTCTCCGGTCTTTGCGAGATACACCATCTCCAGGTCGACCTTCTCGGCGAGGGCCTGCTCGACGATGCCCCGGGCTTCCGTAGCGGAAACCAGCGGCGGAAGGTCGGGCTCTCCACCCTGCGCTGCGGCCTTCGTGCCGGGCACGCCTTGGAACTGCTCTGGTGGAACCTGACCAGCGGCTCGCCCTGCCGGCTCGACCGCCGATTCCCGGGCCTCGGCGACGAGCTTGTGCAGGTTCGCCCTTGCAGAGGCGTGTGCGGGATCCCCGGGGTAGTTCCGAAGGTCTTTGGAAGGGGAGAAGCCCGAGTCAGCGAGGACGGCGGTGATCTCGTCGCGGCGACGTCGATCCACCGCGTACATGCCAGGGGCGAAGCGATGAAGGAGGTAGGGCTTGATGCGCCGATGACCCTCCAGCCGCCGGATCTGGGATCGATGGACCGTCATGAGCACGAGATCGTGAAACTCGACGTCGCCGCGATGGCCGATCCAGCCCTTGAGGGTGGACTCGACGTTCTCGGGAAGCCCGATCTGGGAGTTATCCCGCAAGAACTGCAAGACATCGTCGCGGCGCCAACCGTGACCGAGCCCACGTTCGACGCTGGATTCGTTGATCCGGTAGGTGTTGGCCCGGTCGCATCCCACCAGTTCGGCGAGCTCGCCGATCCGGAACAGGACGATCGGGGCGAGCCCGGCCGGCGCCATGATCTCGAAGCTCGGCGTGAGGTAGAACTGCCGAAAGCCATCGTCTTCGGACGGCTCCAGCAGGTTGCGGCCCCGGGGCGTGAGGCGATAAAACTTCTCCTGGCCCCACTGACCCAGCTCGAGGAGCCCGCAGCGCACGAGCGGAGCGAAGCTCCAGCTCTCGCGCTCCGCCGTTCGAGTGGGGGCCCAGACCCCGCGCCCGTAGCGCTCGCGCCAGTCTTCTCCGCGCCGCCAACGCCGATAGAGGGACACAAGGGGGCGCTCGGCGATCCACTCCTGCGGCCCGCCGCCGGGGCGACCTACTGTGGCCCCGTGCACGGCCCACAGCACCCACTCCGACAGCGAAAAGCGTTTCTCCAGGGCGCGAAACAGGAGATCGCGCTGGTCTTCCGCCTCGAGCTGGAGCCACTCCTCCATCACATCGTGGTTGAGCGACAGGTACTCACCGCGAAGCTCGACCACCCCGTGCATCATGAGGAAATCTAGGTGAAAGCTGAACAACTCAGAGTCCGACTCCCAGATCTGGACGAAGAACCGGTCCATCTCCTCCTGATCGTGGCGGTGGATCTCGTGGCGCTGGGTCAGGCGGGGATGGTGCTGGTCGATCCAGGTGGCGAAGGTGGTGATGCTGAAATCGAGGGGAGGGCAGAACGGCCGACTCTCCAGGATCCGCACCTCAGCGTGCTCGAAGGTGGGCAGCGCCAAGTCCTGGGCGAGCTCCTCGAGCAGACCATCGACCAACGGCTCCGGGATGACATAAAAGAAGTGCTGGTCCTGCTCGGCGGTGGCGAACACGATGCCGCGGTTTCCGAGCCCGAGGAGGGTTCGCACCCACTCGCGCTCGTGCCCGCCGAGCGAGAGCGACAGTTCTCGGTGGAAATCGTCGGCGTGGGCGATGCCCCCGGCCTGCAGCAACGCCGCCAGCGCCTTGCGCTCTCGCTCGTTCAGCGACTTCACGAGTGACCCGATCCGTCCCCCTTGGGACAGGGCCCGAACCACGAGCTGGACCAGTCGATCCCCGTCGTTGACCCGGCCGGGTTGACCACCGAGCCCGCGATAGAGCGCGGCCAGGAGCGGCTCGTGCAGGCGGTTCAGCCACGCTGCGAGCTCGTCGGCCTGCCCCCGACTCAGTTTCCGGCGTCGACCCGCGGCTGAGCCCGGCGCCGAGCGACGCGTGCGAGACCCGCGCTTGCGCCAGGGGTTCCGGCCCGAGGCCGGTACGCTGACCCCCGGGCCCTGGAACTCCACGCTTTGCCGACGGCCGCCTCGACGCTCGCCCTCGCCCTCGGCAAGGAGGATGTCGTCGGGAAAGTCGGTGGGTGGCCCGCGCCGGCCGGGCCGCACCTGCGCCTGGTTTCCGCTGTTCGGCGCCCCCTCGTCCTCGGGACCCCGGCGGCGACGACGGCGACGGCGGCGGCGCTTGTTGGCAGCATCGGCAGAGACACCCTCGAACTCATCGGACATCGCGCGCGCTCCGGGAGCGATTCACGGTCTTTCGGACCGCGGGGGGACCCACGTCGTCGGCGCGACGTGTGGAGGCCTCTGGCGCGGGAGCCGGGGAAGGCGCCGCGCCGAGGGAGGAAGGCAGACCGCTCGAGACCCATTCCTGGATCTGATAGCGGTAGCCCTGTTCGGTGAGGAAGAGCTGGCGTTTCATCGCAAACTCCTGCTCCTTGGTGTCACCCGTGACCACCGTGTAGAACAGCGCGCGGGTGTCCTTCGGCCGAAGGATGCGCCCGAGGCGCTGCGCCTCCTCTTGGCGGGAGCCGAAGCTGCCCGACACCTGGATCGCCACATTCGCGTCGGGGAGGTCGATCGCGAAGTTTGCGACCTTGCTCACCACGAGTCGGCGTATCTTCCCGCTCCTGAATTCCCCAAAGAGCACGTCGCGCTGAGCCTGCGGCGTCTCGCCGGTGATGAGCGGCGTCCGAAGCTCGTTGGCAATCGCCACGAGCTGATCGAGGTAGGTGCCGATGATCAACACGTGGTCGCTGGCGTGTTTCGCCGCCAGATCGCGAACGACCTCCATCTTGGCGGGGTTCTCGGACGCGAGCCGGAACTTGTCCGTCTCGCTCGCGTCTTCATAGGTCCGACGGTCGCGGGTGGACAACTGCACGCGGATCTCGTGGCACCGCGCCTCCGCGACGAACCCCTGCCGCTCAAGCACTTGCCAGGGCAGATCGTAGCGCTTGGGGCCGACCAGGGAAAAGACGTCGCCCTCCCGCCCGTCTTCCCGGATCAAGGTGGCCGTGAGCCCGAGGCGACGACAGCCCTGGAGTTCGGCCGTCGCACCAAACACCGGCGCCGGAAGCAAATGCACCTCGTCGTAGATCAACAACCCCCAGCGCGGGTCGCGAAACAGGTGCAGGTGCTCGTAGTCCACGTCCTTGCTGCGGCGCCAGGTCAACACCTGGTAGGTCGCCACAGTGACGGGGCGGATCTGCTTCTCCTCCCCCGAATAGATTCCGATCTGGGCGCGGGTGAGCTGCGTCTTGTCGAGCAACTCGGAAACCCATTGGTTCACGGCCGACATGTTGTTGCACAGGATCAGGACGTGCTGCTGGACGGTCGCCATCGCGAGCATCGCCACGATGGTCTTCCCCGCCCCGCAGGGAAGAACAACCACACCGTGGCTCCCGGCTGGCTTGCCGGCCATGTACCAGCGCTCTACCGCCTCGGCCTGATAGTGACGGGCGGCGAAAGGCTGACCCGATCCCTTCAGCTCGGTGCGCAGCGCGATCTCAATCGGATCCCCCTCGGCAAACCCGGCGATGTCCTCGACCGGCCAGTTTTCCAGGAGCAGCCGCTGCTTCAGGATCCCGCGCTTTCCGGTCTCGATCTTGAACCAGCGCTTTCCATCCGGCTGGAGCAGCTCTCGCCCCACCCGCGTCTCCCGGACCTTCTTCTCGACAAACTGGCTGCGAAAAGCCACCCGGATCCAGCGCCGCGGATCCTCGGGGTGGGGGTGGAGCTGGACGAGGCCGTAGCGAGAGATCGTGTCGTCGACCACGCGGAGCACTTCCGCCGGGACGTCGAACTTGGATCGGGTCTGGAGGCCCTGGGAGATCTCCGCCCCGGACATGCCCGCCGAGGCTGCGTTCCACAGCGAGAGCGGCGTGATCCGGTAGGTGTGGAGCAGCTCCGGGCTGCTCTCGAGCTCAGCGAAACGGGCGAGAAAGTCGCGGGCACGGTCGAAGTCTCGGTGCCGCGCCTCGAGGTGCACGCGACCATCGCCCTGAACGATCAGCGGGTTGTTAGGATTCATGCCCCGGAAGCCGGGGTGTCTTTCTTCATGCCGCATCTCCGCACACACACGCGGGGGGGGCCCTCGGGCCCCGGCTGCCTGACCCGGGCTTCACGCCTCCACCACCTGCGGAGGGGTCCGCGGGGGGGCCGAGGGGGTCGCTCTGCGACGGGTCACGGCCGTGGGAGGGTACAACCCGTCCACCACGACCTATCTGCAGCATAGCCAACGCAACCGGATTGTCAAGAGCAGGCCGTGGACTGCTGCAGCGGCCTGGGCTACGCCGGCGGGCGGAGGCGAAGTGAAGCCGGTCGCGTCCCTCCTCGATCTCACCGGCCCCGCGGACGCGGGAGGCAAGGCCTGGAATCTTGCCCGCATGGGTGCGGCCGGCTTGCCCGTCCCGCCCTCCGTCGCGGTCCCCGTTTCCTGTTTGCACATCGCGCTCTCAGCGGCCGGGCTCGACGAACACAGCGCCACGGCCGAAGCGGTGGCGCACCTCCCCCTTCCGCCCGGGTGGGCAGCCGAGTGGACGGCGATCGCAGCCTCGCTCGGGCGACGCGTGGCGGTGCGCTCGAGCGCAGTCGGGGAGGACGGCGGAGAGCGATCCTTTGCCGGTGCATTTTCATCGGTCCTCTCGGTTCGGCCAACGGAGGTCCCCGCGGCGGTCCGGGCGGTGTGGGCCTCGTGGTGGACCGCGCGCGCGGCAGGCCAGGTCCCCGAGGGCCCGCCGCGGATCGGCGTCGTCCTCCAAGCGATGATCGAGCCGGTTGCGGCGGGCGTGTTGTTCACGATCAACCCGCTGAATGGGTCCTGGCGGGAGATGGTTGTCGAGGCCGTTTTCGGACTCGCCGACGCCCTGCTGGCGGGCGAAGTCGCGCCGCAGGGCTGGATCGTGCGTCGCCCCAGGCGAATGCCCGGCCCCCTCCAACGCGTGTGGTCGCGGGTCCGGCTCGAGGTCGTGCAGGAGGACCTCCCGGAACTGCCCGGGGGAACAGGCGCCGCGCTGGCTCGCGCGCAGGTGTTGAAGCTGTGCCGGCTCGCGCTCCGCGTCGAGTCGGCCCTCGGCGGACCTCAGGATCTCGAGTGGGCGCTCGGCAAAGAGGGCCGGTTCGTACTCCTTCAAGCTCGCCCGGTCACCGCCACGGCGAGCCCTCGGGCCCGCACCGACGTGGTCTGGACCCGGCGGTTCATCGGGGAGCGGTTTCCGGATCCGCCGACGATCTTCTCCTGGTCGATCCTGGAGCCCCTCTTCGAGTGGTTCGTCGCCTGGCCGGAGACTACAGACCGCTTCCTCGGCGGTGGCCCGATGTTTCGCCTGGTTGCCGGCCGACCGTACCTCAACGCGACCGTCTTTCGTCACCTGGCCTTCAAGCTCCCCGGCGCGCCGCCGCCGCGTTTCATGCTCGAGCTCTTGCCGCCGGAGGAGGAGTCCGCCTGGCGGCGGCGGAGCGCCGCAGCCCCGGACTGGGGGGTCTACCGAAGCATTCTCCACACGGTCCGGCGGGAGGAGCGGTGGAAGCGCTTTCGGTGGAATCCGTTCACCAATCCCGCCGCTTGGGAGGACTTCCGCGCTCGACTGGAGCATTCGCTGCCCGTCCTGGCCCGGACCCCGGCCTCGCCGGCGGATGCGGTTCGACAGGGCGAGGATCAGATCTCCATGATCCGAGAATACTGTGGGATCCACCTGTGCTCGCTCCTTTTCGCGAACGTGTGGTTGCAGGTGTTGGAGGGGCTCCTCGCCTCGCTGGCGCCCGACGCCGCGGCGGAGTGGGTGCGAGCGCTGTCGATCAACCCGGACGGCAACCTCACGATCGCCACGAATCGGGGCCTGTGGGCGCTCGGCCAACTCGCCGACGACGAAGATCTCGCCGCACTCGCCGGGGGAACGGCCCCCTCGCGGCCGTTCAGGAACGCGCTCGACGACTTCCTCCGCGGGTACGGGCATCGAGCAGAGACTTCCTGGGAGATCCTGGCCGATCGCTGGGGCGACCACCCCGAGGTCCTCATACCCCTTCTCGCCTCCCAGAGACGACTCCCCGACCCAGCGACCCGGGCGGCGGAGGCGAGCCGAGCCGCCACGCTGGCCCGATCGCAGATCCGGGCGCGGCTCGCCGGACCTCAGCACCTCCTCGTGGACCGGGTGATCGGGCTCACGCGCACCTACCTGCTCCTCCGGGAGAACCAACGCTTCTGGTTCGAGCGACTCCTGGCGACGATGCAGGGCACCGCCCGATGGATCGGGGACTGGCTCGCTCAGGAGGGTGCCCTTGCGGGCCCGGAGGACATCGCGTGGCTCGGCTGGCCCGAGATCGTCGGGTTGGCGGGGGGCTCCCTGTCGCCGAACGACGCTGCCGGGTGGGTCGCACGCCGAAAATCCCAGCGAAAAGCCGACCTGGGAGTGGACCCACCCACCTTCCTCACCGGTGACCTCCGCGGAGACGAGCAGGCCGCGATGGGCCGGTGGGTCGGGCTCGGGATCAGCCCTGGGCGCGTCCGAGGCCGCGTTCGCGTCGTGCGAAACGCTCGGGACGCCCGCAACCTTCAGGCCGGAGAGATCCTGGTCGCCCGCGGGCTGGATCCGGGCTCGACACCGCTGCTCCTGTCGGCCGCCGGGGCGATCCTGGAGCTGGGAAGTGTGCTCTCCCACGGCGCGGTCGTCGCACGCGAGTATGGGCGGCCGGCGGTCGTCAACCTCGAAGGAGTCACCCGTCGACTCCGGGACGGACAGGAGGTGACCGTCGACGGCACCCGCGGAATGGTATGGGTCCATCCATGAAACCGGGACTGCGCTTCTTGGCGATCTCCTTGCTCACGATGTTGTTCGCCCTGGCCGGTACCTGGGCACTGGTCCTGGTCCTCGTGTACAACCTGCAGGACACGCTGATCTTTCCCGTACCCGGCGGGATCGATCGCGCCGCGCTCGACCAGAGCGCCGCCGAACTCGGGAACACTCCGGTAGATCTCACCGCGGCCGACGGGACCCGGCTGTACGCGTGGCACCGGGAGGCCGCCAAGCCGGGTTCGTGCGCGGTTCTGTACCTGCATGGAAACGCCGAGTCCGTCGCTGGCACGGCCGAGCTCGGCCGCTTTGTCACGGGCCGCGGATGCGACTTCCTGGCTGTCGCCTACCGAGGCTACCCCGGAAGCGAGGGACATCCGAGCGAAGAGGGCCTCGCGAGCGACGCCCGCGCGGCCTGGGACTGGCTCGTGAGCCGCGGGATCGCTCCGAACCGGATCGGGCTTCACGGGTGCAGCCTGGGAGGCGGGGTCGCGGTGCGCCTCGCAAGCGAGGTGAGCCCCGGGTTTCTCGTCCTCGAGTCGACGTTTACGAGCCTGCCCGACGTGGCCGCAGCCGTATACCCATTTCTACCCGTTCGAACGCTGATCCGACCCCAGTTTCCTTCCGCAGCGCGGTTGGCGAAGCTCTCGCTCCCGGTGTTGATCACGCACAGCGTCGACGATCGCTTGATCCCCGTGAGCCACGCGAGGGCCCTCGCGAAAGCAGCCCCCCACGCCACGTACCAAGAGACGGCGAAGTGGGGTCACGGCGTTTTGGTGCTCGCCGACAAGTCGGCGCGCGACCTGTACTCCGCCGGCCTTGCCTGGCTCGGGTCTGCTGAGCGCTCCCCCTCTCCGTGGCCGTGACCGATCCCCTGCGTCAACCACCCTGCGACGAAACAGGCGAACACCGCTGCCAAGTCCCCCGTCGGCGCGGCGCCGGCCCGGGCGAGACCAAACCCGAGCGCGCTCGACACGATGAGAAGTCCGAGCATCTTCCAACCGGCGAGCCGCCAGGCAAGGAGAGCGACCGGCAGGGTGTGCAGCACGATGCCGGGCGCCAGCTCGCGGCCGTGGGCGGGCTGACCGAGGGCGAACCCGTCAAACAGGTGGTGTAACGCCATGGCGATCGCCATCGCCGCCATCGACTGGTGCTCTCCGGTGGCGCGCTCCGCCCCGAACGCGAGTAAGAACCCGATAAAAGCGGCAACAATCGCCGGTATTCCCGCCTCTGCCCACCCTTCGGGGACGACGTGAGACAGCACCACCGCGACCACCACGAGCCGCACAATGCGTTGCAGGCGGTGAGAAAAGTGCTCGGTGCGAGCCGCAATCCGGTCGAAGAGTGGCGCGGACAAGACGGCGGCGATCTGCAAAGCGAGGAGCCACATCGCGCCTGTCGTAGCTGCTACCGCCAAGTTGCGCTAGGCAGCCCACGGCAGCCCGGCGCTGACCGCGACGGGCCGGCTTCAGCCGAGGTCGACCTCCGGCTCCTTCGCTCGGCGACGATACATCACGGCGATCTTGCCGATCACCTGGACGAGGTCGGCCTCGGCCTTCGCCGCCAGCTCATCGGCGAGTGCCAGGAGGCTCGTGCGATCGTCGGCGAAGATCTTCACCTTGATCAGTTCGTGATGATCCAGCTCTTCCTCGGCCTTGGCAACGACGAGGGCGCTGGCCCCGCCCCGGCCGATCGTGACGGTCGGGGCGAGATGATGAGCCAGGGCCCTCGCGCGCTGGCGTTGACGGGCGGTCAGTGGCAAGGTTCCTCCGGCGCCCGGTCCATATCCCACTGGACCGGGGGCTGGGCAGGGAGATACCGACACCGTGATGCATCCGACCGATCGGCGACGAACCCGAATCCGACAGGTGCTCGACCAGCGCCTCGGCTGGGTGCGTTGCGCGCTGGAAGCGGTCTACCACCGGCACAACTGCAGCGCGATCCTGCGCACCGCCGACGCGCTCGGGATCCACACGGTGCACCTCGTGGAGGGCCACTTTCGGCCAGGTCGCGGCGCCGCGCGGGGGGCCGAGCGATGGCTCGACCTGCGCTGGGAGCCCGACGCCCTCACCGCGATCGCCGGGATCCGGGCGGAGGGCTACGCCATCTGGGTCGCCGACTTCGCCGAGGACGGTGTTCCTCCGGAGGAGGTACCCCTCGAGCAGCCCGTTTGCCTGTGGTTCGGCGCGGAGCTCGTCGGGGTCTCGCCGGCAGCGCGGGCGGCTGCCGACGGCGTGATCACGCTCCCGATGCGTGGTTTTGCTCAGAGCCTCAACGTGAGCGTGGCCGCGGCGCTCGCGCTGCGCCCCGTCGCCGAGCGAGCCCGCAACCGGGACAACGCGCTACTCACCGCCAACACCCGCGAAGCCACCTGGGCGCAGTGGATGGCACGGGAGCGGGCGATCGACCAGGCCGCTGCCGAGGAGGCAGATTGAACGGGCGGCGGGGACTTGTCGCGCTGATCGTCGCGGCGGCGATCGGTTGGCATAGCCTCTCGGTGGTCTACCCAGCATGGAGCGAGGCCCAGCTCGAGGAGGGCGGCAACGACTTCGGGTCGTACTACTACGCCACGCGGGTCGCCTTCCTCGACGGCGACCCTTGGTCGAAATCAGCGTTGAACAGACTTTCTCGCGTCGAGAACGAGGGTCGCGGGGTCCACCCGTTCCTCTATCCGCCCCCCTTCCTCCTGATCAACTCCTGGATCGGAGGGTTCTCGCTCCACCTCGGGTACCGGATCTGGTTCTGGTTCGACGAGGCGCTGGCCGTCGTCACCGCAGGCCTTCTCTGGGCCTCCCAGCGCCGGATCTCCCCCGTGGCCGGGCCGGCGGTGGCGGTCGGATTCGCCCTCCTCACCGCGCTGCCGAACAACCACGTCATGGGGCAAGCCAACCTGCTCCCCCTCGCTTTCGTGCTCGCCGGGTTTTGGGCAGAGGACGAGGACCGTCCGTTCCTCGCCGGCCTGCTCGTGGGGACGGCGGCGATGCTGAAAATGAGCCCGGCACTCCTCGTCTTTCTCTGGCTGTTCCAGCGAAACTGGCGAGCCGTCGGCGGGGCGGCCGCTGCCGTGACGGGCCTGACCCTGGCGACCCTCCCACTCGTCGACGCCGGTCACCAACTCCGGTTCTATACCCAGGTGTTACCTACCTTCTCCTCTGGAGCCTACAACGGCCTGATCATCCCGATCGACCTGTTTGGCAACCACTCGGTCCCAAATCTCGTCAACCACTGGTTTCCCGGTGACGACAACGGAATGTCGCCAGTCGGCGGGGCCCTCTCAGGGGCGCTCGCGGTCGGATTCCTGGCCCTGATCCTCTGGACGCACCGGTCCCCTTCCGACGACCCGCTCGAGCGGTCCCTGGCGCGAAGTGCGGTTGCGGTGCTCGGGCTGATGGTCCCCGTCTACACGTACGAACACCATCTCGTCTTTGCACTACCGGCGCTGGTCGCCCTTTTTCTTGCGGTCGAGCGCGGTCGACTGACCGCGGGCCCGGCCGCCGTGGTCGGGGT
>CANLGQ010000086.1 GCA_947490265.1 Pseudomonadota bacterium
CCTGACCATTGCCCTATCCTGGATGAACGGTATCTTTGGCCAGCTTCTCGGCTCCTCGGCGGCGAGTGCGGGGCACGTGCGGGCCCTTGCGCCTGGCTATGTGGCGCGGGAACAGCTTTTTCCGCTGTACGAGAACGTTCCGGAGAGTGCGAAGGTCGCGGCCGACCTTAGCGGGGTTCCGGGAGTTAGCCGAGTTTACCCACGGATCCTCACGGGTGTAACGATCACGGCTGGCGAGGAGATCGGGGAGGTCTTCGGCCTGGTGTGTGGTGCTCCGATTCCGTGGTACGCCGAAGAGTTGGGTCTCGGCGAAAACCTCATAGAGGGCCGACTTCACGCTGCTGGAGCCGAGGGTGAGATCGTGCTCGGCGCGACGATTGCGAGCCGGGTCTCCGCCACGGTCGGTGGCGAAGTGGTGATGATCGGACAGACCCAGGACGGCGCCATCAGCCCATTGAAAGGCACGGTCGTCGGGATCGTGAGCGCTGGCAACGCGCTCGTCGACCAGGGGATCTTCCTGCCGCTGGCGCCCGTCCAGTACATGGCCGACATCGGGGATGGGGCCACCGAGATCCTGGTTTATGGTGAGGATCGCGATGACGCCGGTGATCTGGCTGCGGCGATCGACGCCCACCCTGCGTTCGACGCCTGGAGTGTCGAGGCATGGAGCAGTCGGGAGCCGTGGGGCTCGATGCTTGCGATCACCGGGGTCGTGCGGGGCGTGCTGCAGCTCGTCATCGTGTTCATCACCGCGCTGGGCGTCTGGAACACGATGATGATGTCGGTGCTGGAACGGACCGGCGAGATCGGCGTCATGCGGGCCATGGGGCTGTCTCGCCTCGGCGCGGTGTCCCTGTTCGTCATCGAGGCGCTCACCATCGCCATCTCCGGTGGCTTGGCCGGCATCGTAGTGGGTGGCGTCGCCGGGCTCTACCTCGAGTTCACCGGCGTCGAACTGGGAGAGGAGCTCACCAAGAACCTCGACTCGGCCATCCCTTTCACCGCGCGGCTCTACGCCGACGTTTCGCCGAGCGTGCTCGCGACCGCATTCGGACTCGGGCTGGCGATGGCGTTCATTGGTTCGGCGGTGCCCGCCCTGCGCGCGGCGTCGATTCAACCCGTCGAGGCGATGCGCGCGCGCCGGTGAACCGGTCGGGGCCTCGCCAGCCCCCGTCTCGTGTCGAACCAACCGGCGCCACGGCCCGGCCGCGCGGGGCCGGTCGCCGCGAGGTGCGAAAAAGATTGCGCACCCCCTTCTCGGAGGACGCTTCCGTTGCTAGGGTTGCCCCGCCGCCGGCCCAGGCCCCGCGGTGACCGGGGGTGGTGTTGCTTGCTGCAGCCGCATGGTGGATCGCCGGGATGTCGCAGGCCGGCGCGCTCGGCCCCTGGAGAGACGACCCTCTCGTAGCGATCGACCGTGCCAGTCCAGTCGACGCGCTCCCCGACGTCGGTGCTCCGGTTTGTGCTTCCGTGGCCCGCAGTATGGTCAGCCTCGAGACCCGCCCCGACCTCTACACCCTCGTCAACCCGGCGCACGCCTGGGGGGCGCCCTACCTGGCCGACCTGCTGGTCGCCACTGCGGAGGAGATGGCGATCCTCTTGCCCGAGGCCGACCCGATCCTGATCGGCGACGTGTCGCAACGCGGCGGGGGAGCGTTGGCCGGGCACCTCACCCACAACATGGGGATCGACGTCGATATCGGCCTATACACCCTGGCCGGCAAGCAGCGCATCACGGGATTTGAACCCCTCGGCAAGTCCAACCTCGACTTCGAAGCAAGTTGGCTCCTGATTAAGAACCTCCTCAGCTCGGGGCGTGTCGAGTTCATCCTCCTGGACCAGGGGCTGATCGACCTGCTGCGGAAGTGGGCACTCGGAAACGGCCGGATGACGGTGGCGGAGGCAGATCGTGTCTTCCCATCGCCGAACACGCCGCACCTCTGGGAGCGGACGGGCTACGTGCGCAACGCGGCCAATCACCGCGATCACATCCACGTCCGCGTCCGCTGTGACGAGGCGGGGACCGAGCTCGCGACCGCTGTCCGCTGAAAGCACAGCGCGATCCTCGATCGCGTCGTGGACGGTGACGCAGGTCCTGGCGAGCGCCGGAGACAATTTCCTGCGAAGCGCGCTCGGATGGTCGGTGGTCGCCGGGTGGTCGGGGCTCGACACCCCACTGGCCCTGGCGAGTGGGGTGTTCGCCTTCGTCCTCCCAGCCATCGCCGTTTCGGGCCTGGCGGGAGTTTGGGCCGACGCCGGAGACCGCGGGCGAATCGCCTTGGCTGCCCAATGCGTGGGCCTGCTCGGTGGGACCGCCGGCGGTGCCGGCATCTGGTTCGGGTCGATCGGGTTGTTGGGCGTCGGGGTCCTGCTGTGCGGAGTGCGGGCCGCGCTTTTGGGGCCGGTAAAGTACGCTCTGATCCCCGACCTGATTCCGGAGGACCGGTTACTCGCCGCGAACGGATGGGTCGAAGCAGGCACCTACGTTGCGGCCGTGCTCGGCGCCGCAGCGGGTGCCCTGGTGGTGGCGTACCCTCGGCTGGCCGCGGCATTGGCGTTCGGCGGGGGCGCTCTCGGGCTGGCGACAGGGGCTTGGTTCGCCTCCGCGAGGCCGGCTTCTGGAGGCCAGTTGGCGGTTGGCCGCGGTTGGCTGGCCGACACGGCGGAGTGCCTGGCGCTTGCCCGGGCTGGCGTCGGCGTCTGGCGCTGCACGCTTGCGCTGTGCTGGTTCTGGCTGGTGGCCCAGGGCTTCGTGGCGTGGCTTCCCGCGTGGACCGTCGGCGACCTCCGGGCCTCGCCCGGTACGGCGCTGGGGCTCGCGACCGCCCTCGCCCTCGGCATCGCGCTGGGCGGAGGCCTCGTGAACCGGCTCTCGGGCGGGTGGGTCGAACTCGGTATCGTGCCTGTTGGAACGGTTGGTATCTCGCTGTTCGGCCTCGATCTGGGCCTGTTCGGGACCCACTTTGCGCCTTGGCGGGCGGGGGTCGATCTTGTGGGTATCGGCCTCTCCGCTACGTTGTTGGCTGTCCCCCTTCACACGGCGGTCCTCGAATGGACGCCCGCAGGGCAGCGGGGCCGGGTGGTGGCCGCGGGGGGCGCCCTCGCTGGCCTGGGAATGGCATTCGGCGCCTTGGCTTTCGCCGGACTGTCGTCCCTGGGTTGGCCGATCGGTCGGATCTGGGTCGCGCTCTCGTTGGTCAACCTGGGCGTGGCTGCCGTGTTCTACGGCACCGCACCCGAGTTTCTCCTCCGCTTCGTTGCCTGGTTGCTCTCCCGGGTGATCTACCGGGTCGAGGTGCGCGGGGCGGAGAACGTTCCGCGGGACGGCGCAGCGGTGCTCGTTTCCAATCACGTCACCTTCGTCGACTGGCTGGTTCTGATGGGGGCGATCCGAAGGCCTGCACGTTTCGTGATGTACAAGGGCTTTTTCGACATGCCGGTTGCGGGGATCCTGTTCCGACAGGCGGGCACGATCCCCATCGCGGGCGGCAAGGAGGATCCGGAGATGCTCGAGCGCGCGATGGACGAGATCAGCGCGACCCTACGGCGCGGGGGACTCGTGGTGATCTTCCCCGAGGGAAGCCTGACATCCGATGGAGCGATCCACTCCTTCCGGCCGGGGATCGAGCGAATCGCCGCTCGGGATCCGGTTTCGGTGGTCCCGATGGCGCTCAACGGCTTGTGGGGGAGCTTCTTCAGCCGGTACCGCGGCAAACCGTTCCGCAGGCCCTTTTCGCGCGGGTTCCGCAGCCCGGTGTGGGTGACCCTCGCCCCCCCTGTCCCCCCAGGCCAGGTCACGGCCGCCGCCCTCCAGGAGCAAGTGACCGCCTTGTGGGGGCGGCGTTCGGAAGCCTGACCCCGCGACGGGCAGCCTCCCACCTGCGGGAGTTAGGAGCCGCTCGGGGGAACGGTGGACGACATCAACCTGGTGGATCACCCCTTCAAGCGGGAGATGGCGGGCCGGGTGGGCGGAGCGGTCCATGGCTTTGACCACGCGTATTTTGACGATCCGGATGCGCTGACCGGATTCCGCGGCTACCGCGAGGACGGCAACACCGCCGAGGGGCGGCGCGACTTCCGAGCCGAGGCCCTCGACGTGGTGGCCGCACTTCGGGCGTTGCCAGCGAGACCGGGCCCGGACGTCCTCGACGTCGGATGTGCCAAGGGTTTCCTGGTGCAGCACCTGCGCAGCCTCAGCGTCGATGCATGGGGTTGCGATGTGAGTGAATACGCGATCGGCCGCGCCGCGCCCGACGTCAGGCCGTTTCTTCAGGTCGCCCGGATCGACCAGGTCGACGCGACCTACCGGGTGATCCACATCTGTGGCGTGATGATCTACCTCACCGTTGGCGAGATCCGAGCTGCTTTGGGCCGCTTTCGCGACCTCGGGTGCGAGGCGATCGTATCGTATGAGCCCACCCTCGAGCGGCTCCAGGAGTGGTGGGATGCACGGGACGAGGGGGCCTTCGACCCACTTCGGAAACAGGAACTCCCGGCCGCGACGTGGGACGGGTTGTTTCACGCCGCAGGGTGGGAGCGCGCCTCCGGTTGCTGGGTGCCCCGCGTGACCTTGCCTAGCTGACCTGCTCGACCGTGTGGATCTGTCCGGGAAAGCGCTCCTTCAACAAGCGCTCGACCCCCATTTTCAGCGTCACGGTCGACGACGGACAGCTCTTGCAGGCGCCTACCATCGAGACGCGCGCGATTCCACCTGCGACGCTCATCAGCTCCAGGTTTCCGCCGTCGCGATGGATCCCTGGAAGGATGTGCTCTTCAAGGACCTTCCACACCGCCAGGCGGAACGCGTCGTCCTCCGGCGGAAGCACCAGATCGCCCGGCCTGAGTTCGTGGCCGCAGGTGAGGAAGTGCTGCCGGAGTGCGGCGTCGACCTCGCCGTCGATGTCGTCCCACGGCGTTTGCGTGTCGCGCTCGACCGCGCAGGTGTTTTCCCGGAGCAGCACTGACTGAACGCCCGGAATGCGCAACAGCCGGATGGCGATCGGTGGGGTGTCGGTGTTGAACGGCGCCCGGAAGTACTGCGGCCGCTCCACCGCCAGCATCCGATCGGATAGATACAGGCGGTTGTTGGGGTTTGGCGTCTCTCTCGCACGCACCTCGAGATCGAGTGAGACCATCCATCGGTCGTCGCGCCGTTCCAGCGAGAGCCCCCGCAGGAGTTCAAGATCCCGGTCCGATGCCGTGACCGGCAGGGGGTCGAACGCCGGGGCGGGTGGGCCCTGCGCGTCGCCTTCCTCCGCCCGAACCCCGAGTCCGAGGTCAAGCGGAGCCAGATCGAAATGAACGCCTTGGCCGGCCGGCAGTGCCTGCAGCCACGCTCTCGCTTGCTCGCCGAGTTGGACGGGTGCTCGGCCATCGCGAACGAGCAAAGGCCGGGAGAAGCCGAGGGCCGACTTGAGTGCGGTGAACAGGCTCACGTGCAGGCTCCGGAGTGTGGTTCCCCCCTTATCACCGGGCGAGGCCGCCGCGCTTGAGGCGGGCTGCCACCACCCGGTCCTGCCGAGCTTTGTACGCGGCATGGGCGTTGTCGCCGATCTCGTTCGTGTCGGCGGTCGCCTCGTCCAGCACCTGGAACTCGATCAGGACGTAGACCACTTTACCAAGTTCGAAGGAAAATCCTGGCGGACGCACCGCATCGGGGAGGGCCACCGGCAGGTCGATGATGAAGTTCAGCATTCGGTACGATGCGCCCGAGAACTCGTTTTTTCCGTGCTGAGCTAGCTTGGGTGGCTCGGGGATGACTTGGGCCCGTTCCTCGCTCGCGAGAAGCGCGATCAGGTCTTCCGGTCGGACGAGGTTGTTGTAGCTTTGCCCTGGGATCACGTAGTTGAAGGGAAACAGGTGGCGGGTGAGCCAGGCGAGCGTGGGCACGATGTCGGCGGTGGTTCGAGTGACAACGCGGAAGCGGATCTTGTCGAAGATCGTGGCGGCGACGTTGTCCCGCTTCGCGATCAGTTTGCTGATGACCGAGCTTCGGGCCTTCCGGCTCGCGTGGACGCTGACGATGGGGAGGCCATCCTCCCGGAGGCGGCGCAGGCCATCGAGGACACGCTGATACGCGAGGTCGAAGCAAGCCTCCTCTGAGATCGCAGCCTTGTGTCGAAGATCGGCAGCCTCCATGTGCTGGATGACGTGCATCAGCTTGAGGATGACGCAGGAGAGGATCTGAGTTCGGCGGAAGCCGTCCCAATGGCTCGCCCACAGGAAGGCCTGTCGCACGTCGGCCGGCGAGCGGATTTCGGCCGGAAAGCTCAGACCGAGGTGCTCCTCCAGGTAGCTCACGGCCTCGTTGTAGACGTAGCGCAGGCGGGTGCGGTCCTCGGCATTCTCGACATCAATGAGGTGCAGGGCCAGGAATTGGTCCACCTCCGCCAAGGTTCGGAAGGCCAGTCGCTGCCAGTCTACGGGTGATCCCCCGGAGAGGAGCAGGCGGATCGCCTCCACGTCCTGCAGCACCAAGCGGTGCTCCCAGCGTCGGCTCAGGGTGGTGTCGATCTCCAGGCAATCCGGGCGCATAGCGCATGATAGCCGGCAGGACTGGCGCGCGCAGCGCCCTCGCTTTAGGTGGCAGGCCGCGTCGAAGGGAGGGAGGGGCCGATGGACTCGCTACTGGGCCGGATGTCGGCCACCTACCGAATCGTTCGAACTACTTTCCGGGTTTTTATACCCCCGTTGTTCGTCGGCTGGTTTTTCCTGATGCTGCGCACGGGGAGCAGCGTTGCACTGTCGCTCGATCCCTTGTTGTTCCCCAAGCTGGGCCGCACCGAGATCAAGCGTCCGATCATCCTGGTCGGCAACCCGCGTACCGGCACCACGTTCCTTCAGCGATGGCTGTCCGACAACGGGATCGGCAAAGGGATCCAGCTCTGGCGCATGGTGTATCCCTCGTTGCTACAGCAGTTCTTCCTGCGTCCGTTCCTGCCGATCCTCGAGTGGGTGAGCCCAGCCAAGTACCACAGCTCCGCAGCGCACGAGACCAGCCTGTCGAGCGTCGAGACCGACGATGTCGGCGCCCTGTTCAGGAACTTCGACGGCTTCTTCCTCTACGGCTTCTTCATGGCCTTCGACGAGGTCGATCACCGCTCCAGCTTCGATCCCAAGTTTCGCGACACGAGTGCGCGTGACTTTGCCTGGTTCCGCGAGCTCTGGCGCCGCAACATCGTGTCGACCGGCCATGAGCGCGTCGTAGCGAAGCTGTTCTCGCTCGGACCCCGGCTACCGAAGTTCCTGGCGGAGTTTCCGGACGCGTCGATCCTCTACATGGTGCGCGATCCGGTGGAGGTCATCCCCTCGGCGATGAGCCTCGTGACCGGGGTGCTGCATCAGGTGTTCAAGTTCTGGGATCTGCCGGAAGAGGTCAAGAAACGGTACTGTGAACGGCTTTATCTTGGACTGGTCGATTTGCTTCGCACGTTCGACGAGGACTGGACCAGCGGTGCTATCGACCGGAAGCGGGTGTACGTGGTGCGGTATGACCGCATGATGCGGGAGTTTGACGCCGTCATGGGCGAGATGCTGGCGTTCCTCGAGGTCGCACCCGACGCGGCCCTCCGGAAGGAGATCGCCGATCGGACTGCGAAGCAGCGCAAGCACAAGTCGGAACACAAGTACGACCTCGGCAAGTTCTACCTGACGGAAGAGCGCGTTCGCCGGGACTGCTCGTTTGTGTATGAGACCTTCCTCACCCCGCTGCCCCCGCTGCCGGCGGCGACCGAGCAGGCCTCGGCGTGAAGGCACGTGCGGTCAGCGGCGTTGTCGTCGCGTCGATCGCACTCGCCGGCGCGACCCTGGCTGGCTGGTGGGCGACCCGTCCGCCCCCTCCCGACCCGCTGGCCACCTGGAAGGGGCCGTCGACGGATCCGCACGAAAATCGATTGCGGAAGCTAGCCCGGACCGGAGGCGACACCGCTCGGCTTCGCGTGCCCCCGCACTGGAACGCGCGGCGAGAGGAGGCGATCGTCGTGCTGCTGCACACCGATGCCGATGCGAGCGGGTCCGCGGTCGCAACGCGATTCCTTGGGCTGATGGAGGGGCCATGGCTGTTGGTCCTTCCCGAAGCGCCGGGGGTCGTCCAGGGAAAGCATCGCTGGACGGGCGTCGACGACGAGCGGGCTGGGGTGGAGGGCTGGGTAGAGCAGGTCGGCCGGGATTATCGCACCCGGAGTGGCAAGATCCTGTGGATCGGGGAGGCGGAGAGCGCAGGCTTGGCCGAGGCGCACGGCTGCGCCGGGGGGGATGCGATCGTTCGCCGGTCGGCCGCGCCCTGCGCGGAGCGGGGGACGGCGTGGGCCTGGATCTCGACGGCTGGGCGATGGCAGCCTGTGGACCAGCCCACCGATCCAGCCGCTTGGTTCACGGAGGCCGTGACGGCCTGGAACGAACGCCCGTAGCCGATGCCGTGGGGCGATCGGGTCGCCGTCGGCGCGCGGCGCCGCTTCCCCTCGCCGCCCTGGCCGTCGAGGGAACTTGGGGGTAAACCGTCAGCGGCTGGGGGCGGGCAGCAGTGCTGCGAATCAAGGTGGTGGGCACCGGGATCCATGTGCCGGAGCGGGTGGAGACCGCGGAGCAACTCGCGAGTCGGATCGGGCGCTCTGCCGAGTGGATCCGCACCCGCACTGGCGTCGGAGAGCGGCGGATTGCCGACCGGCCGCTCGAGGAGATGGGCGCTTCGGCGGCGCGGCAGGCCCTTGGCGACGGGCCGCCGCCCGACGTGATCGTCAATGTCTCGACCACCCCGATCCAGCTCATCCCGGACACCTCGGTCTTCATCCAGCATGCGCTCGGCTACGATGGGATCCCGTCGTTCTCGATCCACGCCACCTGCCTCTCCTTCCTCGTCGGGCTTCACACCGTGGGAAGCTTGGTCCACTCCGGCGGATACAACCGAGCACTCCTCGTATCTACCGAGACGGGCACCCCATTTCGCGATCTCGCGGAGGCCGAGTCGGCCGCGCTGCTCGGCGACGGGGCCGCAGCGGCGGTAATCGAGCGGACCCCCGAGGGGGAGGAGAGCGCGCTCCTCGACTTCCGCATGCGCACCTGGCCGACGGGGCGCGACATGGCTGAATTCCGGGGCGGAGGGATCCGCGCCCAGCCCTGGCTACCCCAGCACGATCCGAACGACTTTTTGTTCCGGATGAAGGGCACGCGGATCTATCGGCTTGCGAAGGGCCGGCTCGCAGAGTTGCTTTTCCCGATGATCGCCGAAGCGGGGCTGACCCCGGACTCGGTGGACTGGGTCGTGCCCCACCAGATGTCCGGCCCTGGAGTCGAGGCCTTCGTCGAGGCCGGGTTCCGACGGGCGCGCCTGATCAACCTCGTGAACCGGTTCGGGAACTGCATCGCCGCCAGCCTTCCCATGGCGCTACACGAGATGGCGCACCGCCCCGAGTGCCGTCGAGGCGACACCATCGTTTTGGCCGGCACCGGTGCCGGAGTGTCGGTCGCTTGCGCGTTGCTGCGGTGGTGAAGTGACACGCCGCGCCACGTTCGTCGGGCGGGTGGTGGAGACCCGGGGACGCCGGGTGGTCGTCGATGGCGCAAGTGGCCCCGCGGTGTGCTTCCTCGCGGGTCAACGCGCGGTCGTCGGGGACAACGTCTCCTACGAAGACGCTGCCGGCAGTGGCGGAAAGCTCCTCGAGGTCCACCCGCGGACGAACTGCTTGTCTCGGTCCGATCACCTCGGCCGTGAGCAGGTCCTCGCCGCCAATCTCGCCGGCCTGTGCATCGTGTGCTCGGTCGCCGAGCCTCCCTTTCGGGCTGGCTTGGTGGACCGGTACCTGGTCGCCGCGGGTGCGGCGGGACTCGCGGCGATGATCGTGCTCAACAAGTGCGACCTCGGCGTTTCGGACGAGACCGAAGCGGAATTGGCCTTGCGCGCTGCGCTCGGGGTGCCGGTGGTTCGAACCGGTCGCGAGACCGGCGCAGAGGCGCTGCGGGGCTTTATCGCTTCCCACCCCGGTGCTTGGGCCCTCGTCGGCCACAGTGGGGTCGGGAAGACGAGCCTAGTGGGAACGCTTTGTCCCGGAGTCGACGTCGGCCCGGTGGCTGCGGTGTCGGATTATTGGGGCACCGGCCGGCACACCACGACTGCGTCACGCGTGTTTCGGCTGGAGGGTGGCGGCGAGGTGGTCGACTCCCCCGGGATCCGTTCGTTTGCGCCGGCCGGCCTGGTTCCCGACGATGTCAGGCAGTTCTTCCCGGGGCTCTTTGCGATCGGCTGCCGCTTTCGCGACTGTCGTCATCGCCCCGGCGAGCAGGGTTGCGTAGCCGATGCTGAGGTTCCCGCGGCGCTGATCGTCTCGTATCGGCGCTTGCTCAGCGAGATCGAGGAGATCCATCGACGGAGCCGACGGTGACGCCGGTGACGGTCCTCACGGGCTTCCTGGGAGCGGGGAAGACGACCCTCGTACGAGACGCGTTCCGCTTCCGTCCCGATCCCGAGCGCTGGGCGGTGGTTGTGAACGAGCGTGGAACCGTTGGAATCGATGGCGCCCTCCTCGCCGGTGCAGGCGTGACCGTACGGGAGGTGGCGGGCGGCTGCGTGTGCTGTACCGCCGGGGTCGAGCTCCGAGCCGCGCTGGTCTCGATCCTGCGGCAGGTCAGGCCGGATCGCCTGTTTATCGAGCCGAGCGGCGTCGCGCGTCCCGAGGCGGTGCTCGACGCACTCCGAGCCAGCGGGGTCCGGGAGGTGGTGGCCCCGCGCAGCACGCTGTGTGCCCTCGACGCGCGACGACTCGCCGATCCGCGGATCCTGCGCTCAGATGCGTTCTTGGCGCAGTTCGCCGCGGCCGACCGCGTCGTCGGGACGCACGCGGCGGCTCAGACCGCCGACAGTCGGCGCGCGCTTGCGTCGTTGGTTTCCTCCGCGTGGCCACCCAAGCGCGAGCTCGCGTGGACCGATGGGGCGTTTGACGAGCTTTGGCTCGACGAAACCCCGGGCACAGGGTTGCGGTTCTCCCCGGGAAGCGGCGGGGGTGAGGATCTGCACGAGGCGGGGACGATCTGGGGTGTCGATGCGATCTTCGACACCGCAGCGCTGGAGGGGGCCGTTCAGGCCTTGGTCCAACCGGGACTGCTCCCCGAGGGCGTGGCCCGAATCAAGGGATTATTTCGGACAAACCGAGGCTGGCGTCAGCTTGACGGCACTTCGATCGAGCTGCGGTGGACGCCGACCGGTTGGCGAAGCGACTCGCGCGTCGAGATCTTGGCTCCGGTGGAGCCGCCGTCGGGCTGGGCGCTCATCTGGACCGCCCTGCAAGCCGCGCTCGTCAGCGGTTGATTCGCGCCATCCACTGGATTCGGCCGACCAGTATCGCCGCGACGCTCGCGAGGCCCAGGGTCAACCCGAGCCAGATTCCCGACAATCCCCAGTTTAGTTCGAACGCTAAGAATGCTCCGACTGGCAACCCGATACAGCCGTAGCCAACCACGTTTGCGAGCAGCGGCAGCCGGGTGTCGCCGAGGCCGCGGAGGACTCCGAATCCCACGGCCTGGGTGCCGTCAAAGACCTGAAATAGCGCCGCGATCGGCAGGATCGCTGCCGCGGCCGCGATCACCGCAGGGTCGGCGTTGTAGAGCCGAGCGAGCGGGGCGGGAAAGAGAGCATACAGGGCGGCCGAACCGCACATGGAACAGGCGCCGAGCGCGAGGGCGACGCGGGCGGCGCGCTGCCAGGGGCCGCCGGCGCCGACCAGGTTGCCTACCCGGGTCGCGGCAGCGGCTGAGATCCCGAGTGGGATCATGAACGACGCCGAAGCCAACGAGAGCCCGACCGTGTGGGCAGCGGTTGCCGTGGCTCCGAGCCAACCGGCCATGAAGGAAGCTAAGTTGAAAGCCCACACTTCGAGCCCGACCTGGAGGCCGACCGGCAGCGTGATGGCGGCGACCTGGGTCAGGGCGCGTGTCGAGAAAACGCCTTCCAAACCAGGCCAGTCGACGCGGAGCACCGGCAGAGCGGCCAGGAGCAGCACCAAGGCCATCAGCCATCGCACGGCCAGGGTTGCCCAGGCCGAGCCGATGGGGCCCATTCCCGGGATGCCGAACGCCCCATGGACCAGCAGCAGGGCGAGCGCGATGTTCGCCACGTTTCCGATGGCGATGGCCCAGGTCGCGGCGCGCATTCGTCCGCTGCCCTGGAGGAATTGCCGCAAGATCTGGAAGGCAAAGAAGGGAGGAACACCCAGGCCGAGTACGCGGCAGTACGACGCGGCGAGTGGCACGATTCCGTCCGGTTGGCCTGCGGCCTGCAGGAACGCCTCGCTTCCGAAGTGAACAGCGATGATGGGGAGCGACAGGGCCCCGACGACCACCGCGCCCCGCAACAGGGCGCGAACCGCCGCCGGGCGGTCGCCCGCACCCCAGGCTTGGGAGACGAGCGGGTCGATCCCGGCGCAGGCGCCGATTCCAAGCGCCAGGGTGGCGAATCCCCAGGTGTGGGCCAGCCCCACGGCCGCGGTAGCGGTCTCTCCGAGTCGGCCGACGATCAGCAGATCCTCGACGTTCATGGCGATCAAACCTACCTGTCCGAGAACGACCGGCCAAGCGAGCCCGAGTTGGCGGCGCACCTCGGTGGCGGCGTCCGGGGAGGGCGAGGCGAGTTCGTTCGCCGTCCCGGAGGCGGCGGGGTGGCTCACGAGTTGGGCGGGGCGAGCCGCGGGTCGCGGGGGCCGGGGTGTCGAGTGACCGGCACCCCGTGCGATTCCAGGTAGCCAAGACCATTTTCGCCGGCGTAGCCGCCCTCGACCACCAACACCCGGGTGATCCCGGCGTGGTGAATGAGCTTCGCGCACATCAGGCAGGGCTCTCCGGTGACGATCAACCAGGCGTTTCGCGTCGCTACGCCGCTCGCGGCGGCGTTACACACCACGTTCATTTCGGCGTGGTGACAGCCGATCTCAAGGCGGGTCCCGCTCGGGATGGTTCCGGCGTCGCGCAGGCAGACTTCGCCTCCGCACAGCCGGCCCCCCCCACGCGGGCCGCCGTTGTATCCGTCCATCAGAATGACGTTCCGTTCGGGATCAAGCAAGAGGGCCCCGAACTGTCGACGTGGGCAGTTGCTCGCCTTCGCCAAGACGAGGCACTGCTCGATCCGGATCGCGATGTGCTTCTCTTTCACGCGGCCCCCGACCGCTGCGCCTAACGCGAGGTGGCCGGGAGTGCGCTGGCGGGGCAAGATGCGGCATGTTCTGGCCTATGCTCCTCGGCTGCGTCGGCGGTCCGCCGGCAACTGGCGACGGCACCAGCGGCACCGACGACGGCACCGACGCGGGGATCCCGTGCGACGAGGTCGATGCCGACGGCGATGGGGTCGACGCGTGTGATGACTGCGAAGATCTCGACTCTGCGATCTTCCCCGGTGCGCCCGAGCGCTGCGACGGGCGCGACACCGACTGCACAGGGGGGCCTGATCCGGCTGAGACCGTGGACGCCGATGCCGATGGCGTCGCCGATTGCTCCGTCTGCGAGGAGGCGGGCTTTTGGTCCGGAACCGCGGATCTCACGGGCGAATCGCTCGTGACGGCGCTGCACGAGCTGACTTCCGATCAGGACTGCGCGAGCTACAGTGCTGAAACGGACTACCTTTTCCTGATGCTCGACCGGCTGAAGGACGGAACGGTCGAGTGCGTGTACACGGGGCGCCACACCTCCGTCGGAACCGAAAAGCCGGATCCGACCGATATGAACACCGAGCACACGTGGCCGCAGTCCCTGGGAGCGGATGTCGAGCCGGCGAAGTGCGATCTGCACCACCTGTTCGTGAGCGACGCCGACGCCAACAGCGCTCGAGGCAACCTCCTCCTCACCGAGCTGTCAACCGTCGACACCTGGTGGGACGAAACCGGCGAATCGGCGCTCGGGCGCACCGCGGCCGGCGACCAGGCTTTCGAGCCGCGCGCCGGGCAAAAGGGCAACTCGGCGCGGGCACTTCTGTATTTCGCGATGCGCTATGGCTACCCGGTCGCCCCCGCGGATCTCGCCACGTGGCAGGCCTGGAACACGGTGGATCCGCCCGATGAGGCGGAGCGTGCGCGCTCGATGGCGATCCGAGCGCGACAGGGGGAGGCCAACCCGTATGTCGTGTGCGATGGGCTGGTTGACCGTCTCTAGCGCCCGCGGAGGCGACCCATGTGGACGTGGCTGATTGCGGCGCTCGCCGCTGCAGGAAACGCTGCCATCTCTGCGGGGGGAGGGTCGGATGGAACCACGCAGCAACCCTGGGCCGGGCTCGATCTCGCCCTCTTCCCGGGGCAGGACTACCGAGGTGCCCTCCATGGCCGGATCACCCCCGGCTGGGGATTGCTCGACCGCGCGCCGCTGGCGGCGGCCGAGCTGGGGGGAACCTGGGCGGTCCCCAACGACGAGGC
>CANLGQ010000087.1 GCA_947490265.1 Pseudomonadota bacterium
ATGCCGGAGATACGATCATCGCCCAATTCGACGCGACCCATCCACCGGCGGCGGCCCTGCTCGCCACGGCGGACGTCGCGATCGACTTCTCGAGCCCGATCGGATTGCGGGCGCTCTTGAATTCGGCCCCACCCAGTTTGGCGATTGTGTCCGGTACTACCGGCTTGACCGACCAGGATCAAGACCGGTTGAACCTCCACGGGGAGACCGCTCCCGTCCTGCACGCGTCCAATTTTTCCCCCGGTGTGGCGCTCCTTGCCCGCCTCGTCGCGCTGGCCGCTGCGGCGTGGCCCGAAGCGGACCTCGAGTTGGTCGAGACCCATCATCGGCGCAAGGTCGACGCGCCCTCTGGCACCGCCCTGTCGCTCGCGGATGCGGCGGCCATCGCGCGCGGGCAGAGACTCCAGGACGTGGCGATCTTCGGCCGCCACGGGAACACCGGGGAGCGTCCGGCCGGCGAGATCGGGATCCACGCCGTGCGAGGCGGCTCGGTTTTCGGGGACCACACGGTCGTCTTCGCAGGCGAGCACGAGGTCCTCGAACTCCGCCACGGCGCACGGTCCAGAGCGGTGTTCGCCGAGGGCGCCGTGCGCGCCGCCAGGTGGCTCCTGAACCGGGCTCCGGGGCGCTACCAGGTGAGCGATATCGTTGCCGGGTGACGGTTCGGCCCTTCCAGAGTTACACTCGGGCCGAGGTCGGGACGTGCGTTGCTTTGCGTTGATGGGCGTCCTCGCTGGATGCCAAAACCCGTGCCAGCAGCTCTGTGTTCGCATGGCTGATTACGCGGAGGAGTGCGCCTTCACCGTTTCCGACGCCGATCTCGACGCGTGCATCGAAGCGCAATCCCCACCTGAGGATCCCGCCGTGTGTCGCGACTTCGGCAACGCCGCGCAGATCCGGGAGGAGTGGACCTGCGAAGACCTCGGCATCTACTTTCAGTAACGGGCAGAGAACGGACAACAACGCTTGACGGCGAACAGCAATCCCCCTGACATCCTGGCCTCCCGAACGCCGCTCGGGGGATGCGCATGACTGCGGCTCCCGCGCCAAGCAGCGCTGCCCCGCCCCCGTCGAGTGGTTTCACGCCGCAACCGTTCGGAAAGTACTTCCTGGTCGACAAGATCGCGACCGGAGGTATGGCGGAGATCTTCAAGGCGAAATCCTACTCGCACGGCGGGTTCGAGCATCTGCTCGTCCTGAAGCGGATCCTCCCGCACATCGGAGAGAACGAAGAATTCGTCGAGATGTTCATCGACGAGGCGAAGGTGAGCGTGGCACTCGTCCACGCGAACATCGTTCGCATCTACGATTTCGGCAAGATCCTCGACAACTACTTCATCGCGATGGAGTGCGTAGACGGCAAGGACTGCCGCAACCTGTTGCGCAAGCTCGCCCGCAATCGGAAGTGGATCCCGATCCACCTCGCGGCCTTCATCGCCCACGAGACGGCGCGCGGGCTTCAGTATGCCCACGCCAAAACCGACCTGGAAGGCAAGCCGTTCGGGATCGTTCACCGCGACATCTCCCCCAGCAATGTGCTCGTCGCGTACGAGGGCGACGTAAAAATCGCCGACTTCGGCATCGCGAAAGCAGAGTCCAACGCCTACCAAACGAAGGGCGGCGTGCTCAAGGGCAAGTTCGAGTACATGTCGCCCGAACAGGCGAGTGGCATCGACATCGACGCCCGGAGCGACGTTTTCTCCCTCGGGATCATCCTGTGGGAGTGCCTGACCGGTCGCCGCCTCTTCAAGGGAGACAGCGAGACCGCCACCCTCAGGAAGATCAAGGAGGAGGAGGTCCCGCCGCCTTCGCGGCTGAACTCGGCAATACCCCCCGAACTCGACCGGATCGCCCTGAAGGCCCTCCAGCGCGATCTCGTCGGTCGATATGTGTCGGCCCAGGAGATGGCCGACGATCTGCGCGACTGGCTGCTCCCGGCCACTCCCGACCGCTTGAAGGATGAACTTGCGAAGTTCCTCCAGGAGCTCTTCGCCGAGGAGCTGGCCGACGAGAAGGCACGCTATCAAGCCGGAAATGCTGTCGCGCTGCAATGGAAGGGGAAGCTGGGCGCCGAGGGCTGGGAAGGTCAGACCAACTCCACGGTGCGGCCTCCACCGGGTCCGGCACCGATGTCGACCGGCGGCCGGATCGCGATGGGCTTTGGTCTGCTCGGGGTGCTCGGAATCGGCGGCGTCGTGGGAATGGCCGCCATCGGAGCTGGTCTCATCGGGATCGGCGTCACCGAGATCGCCGCCCCTACCACTGGCGGGATCAGCGTATTCGTCTTGCCCGCAGCGAACATCGGGGTCGATGGGGTCGACCAGGGGCGCAACTCCCAGCTCGATCTCGGGGAGCTCGCCCCCGGTCCCCATTCCATCTCCTTCCAAGCCGATGGCTTTCTACCCGTGGAAGTGACGATCGAGGTCGTCGCCGGGGAGACGACCAAGCTCACCCGAGAGCTTCAGCCGGTACCGAAGGCACCGCCTTCGGCTGAGAAGGCACCCGTTGAGGTCACTGGTCCGCCGGTCATAAACTTCAAGAGCTCCCCGCCGGGGGCAACCGTCAAGGTCGACGGCACGGTCCTCGGGAAGGCGCCGTTCACCTGGAACGACGCGGAGCTCGGCAAGAGCTACAAGGTCGAGTACTCACTGGACGGCTTCCCCTCGGCCACATCGACCCTCAAGGCCCGCGCGGGCAGCCAACCGTTCAGCCAGACGTTCGTAAAACAAAGCAACGACCCTGGGAAACTAACTGTCACCCTCGTCGGAGGCGGCTGGGCGAACGTGTATGTCGACGGGCAGAAGCTCGCGAAAACCGCGCCGTTGAAAGACTTCAACATCGCCCCGGGCAAGCACGCGATTCGTATCGAGAACGCCAGCCTCGGCATCGATCAAACCCAGGAAGTTCGGATCGACCCCGGCGGCTCGGCGACCATCAAGGCGAGCCCGAAGTAAGTTCCCGAGTCGGGCCCACAGACGCGCCTTGCGCGGCCGCCACACGAAGCCGCGCTGCGGCGTCGAGCAGGGTTCTCTTTCCGGTCTGGTGGCCCAGTTCCTCGAGCATCCGCGCTGCTTCGTCGAATCGGCGCGCCGCGGTCGCCGTGGTCACCAGGGCCACCGAAAGGCGAGGGTCGGACATGCGATGAATGGCCTCTCGAATGAGCTGATAGGCAGCCTCGCCATCCCCGGCATCCACCCGCGCCTGAGCAGCCGCGATGGCAATATCAGCGTTCCAGCTATGGATTTTCCACGCCTCGTCCAGCAACCCTCGGGCCTGATCGGTCGCGTGCAGATCACGCAGGGTGCGACCGAGCGCGAGAGTCAGCCCCGGATCCCAGGGGCGTAGCGGCTGAGCGCGCTCGAGCCAGGGCCGCGCGAGGTCGGGCCGACCGGCCTGGAGTTGGTAGACGCCGTAGGCCATCTGGATCTCGATCTCGGTTGGGTCCAGTGCCAAGGCGCGCTCGAGATCGGGGCCGGCGCTCGCTCGATCGCCCTGTTTCATGGACAGCTCGGCCCGCGCCATGAGTGGAATGGCGCAACGCGGATACCGATTCATCAGGTTGTAGTATCGGTCGCGCGCGGCAGTGGGATCGAGCCCTTCCGAGTCGTGGATCGCGACGAGCTCGCGGAACCCGTTGACGTCGAGTTCGCCTGCCGCCACGGAACCTGCAAAAGCCAGTGTTCGCTGCGCGTCGACGAAGGATGGATTGATCGAAAGCGCCAGGTCTGCCTCGGCGAGGGCGCCGTGGGCGTCCCCCGCGCCGAGGAGCAGATCGCCACGGATCTGGTGAAGCGACGGGTCACGCGGCGTCGCAGCGATCGCCGCTTGCAGATAGCCATCTGCGCGCGCCGGCTCGAGAGAAGCAGCCAGCAAGTACAGGGCCGCCTCGTCCTTTACTTGCGCGAGCGCCGACTTGGCGGTCGCCAGTGCCTCCGCCTGGCGCCCATTGACCACGTGGATCCGCCCGATTCCCACCCATGCCTCGGCGAGACTCCCATCGAGCGAGACCGCGCGTTGGTAGGCAGCGAGGGCGTCGCTGTCGCGTCCCGCTGCGACGTGAACGGCCCCCATCCCCATGTGCGCCCGGGCGTAGTTCGGGTTCAGGCGCAGCGCGGCCTCGTACTCTCGCGTGGCCTCGTCGGCACGCACCAGCGCGCGGCCGAGCAGATAGTGCGCGCTGGGATCGGCCGGCGTCGCCGACACCCGAGCCTTCGCCTGCGCCCCGGCGCGATCCGGCAGGCCGATGGAGAGCAGAATGTCGATGACGAGTTCCTGGGCCGGCACATCGGTCGGGTTGGCACTGGCCACCCGTTGAGCAGACTCCAGGGCGGCCCCCACATTTCCCGCCCAAAGGAACTCCTCTGGCGTGGCCGCAACGGCGCAGCTCGGCGCCAGCCCCAACGCCACGCCGAGCGCTAGGCCTGCTATGCTCCCTCGTCCAACAGGTGAACCTTGCATCGAGCGCACATGACCCGCCGGCTGACGACTTGCACCCTGGCCCTCGCGATCGCTGGCTCGGCCACCGCCGCCCCGTCGATCGCCGTGGTCGGCATCCATCAAGCTGAGCTCTCTACCCAGGCTCAGGAGACCGCCGCAGAGGCCATCGCAAAGGCGATCGACGACAGCGGCAAGGCAGACGGAAAGACGCCGAATGAAGTCCATTCCCTGCTGGCCGGGAAGGAGGCCGTGGTGCTCCGCGAGGGCCTGTTGGGCGAGGGACGCCGGCTCTTTGGGGAGGCGCGCAACCTGTACAACCAGACCTCGTGGGCCGACGCGGTGCCCGTGCTTGAGTCGGCCATTGCCTCGCTGGAGCGCGGCATCCCTGGCAGCAACACGACGCGAGAGCTGTGGGAGGCCTGGGTGTACCTCGGCGCCTGCCATCAGCAGCTCGAGGCAGCCGAACTCGCGAATGGCGCTTTTTCGCAAGCGATCGCCCTCAACCCGAACCGGCAACCCGACAGCGCCGTGTTCCCACCGGACCTGGTCGCGAGCTTCGAGGCTGTCCGCGGCCCGCTTTCCGCCCAGGCGACCACGCTCGAGGTGGCGGGCGACCCCACCGCGGGCGCGACCGTGTGGCTCGACGGCGAGGACAAAGGTCGCATGCCGCTCGTCGTTGCTGGAGTGATGCCTGGGAAGCACTACCTAAACCTCCGTTCTAGTTCCGGGCAGGGCAGCGCGGAGCTGTTCGTTCCCACTCCTGAACGTGGGTCGCCGGCCGCACCCGTAAAGGTGGACGGGGTCCTGGCCGAGGCTTCGCTCGGCACTGCCGAGGAAGCCGCCGCGTCCCGCGGGCGCCAAAATGCGGCTTTTTATCGCGCTCTGGGACAGCAGGCGTCCGCCGACTACGTCCTCCTCGCCGGCGTTGACGGATCGACGTTGAGTCTGCAGTTGTATGCTCGCGAGATCGACGCATTCTCCAGGGCCACCGAGATCCCGGTGACGGGAACCGCGGACGACGAGGCGCTGGCAGCAATTCCGTTGCTCCTCAATCAGATCGGATCCGAAGGAAAGCTGCCGGTCAGCGCGACCGTCGCGAACGCCGGGACGTTCGGAATCGGCACGAACAGCCTCGTCGCCCAGATGCTTCTCGAGCCAGCCCGGTTCGCGCCCGAAGGGGCGGGTGGCGGCACGACCCGGACCGGTAAGGCGGGTCCCGGGCTCCTGATCGGGGGGTTGGTTGGCGGCGGCGTCGTGCTCGGAGGAGGAGCCGCGCTGGCGGCGGTCCTCCTCGGCGGCGAGCCGGAAACGGCCGGCACCGGGGTCATCACCGTGGGGCCCTTCTAGCTCCCCGATCCGCGCTTCGTCGGGCGCGCCGCCCCTGACTCACTCCGCTCCGCCGCAGCTGCTGGCGTTTCCCAGGACCCCGACCAAAGGCGAGGCCCGCTCGGCTGACGCGCCTCCAGGGTCCATGTGCACTTCGCAGCCCCGTTGGAAGGGCTTTGGATCCTCTGGAGCGGCTCAATGCGCCACCCTTCGGTGGGGCCGGAGAACCCAACGACTTGGTCGAGCGACACAGACTCTGATCGCCGTTTCTGACTTCCATCCTTGTCGATCGTCACGATCTCGCACGTCGAGCGGTAGGCCACACTCCAGGTCCCAGGCGCGCCGAGCTCGGGCACGCGCAGCTCCGCCCGCACGATGTACTCCCCCGCCGGAAGCTCCCCTACTTCCGATCCCAGAAAAGCCTCGCAGGCGCGGCTCCCCAGACAGATCCCCATGCCGCGGTCATCCCAAGGTCGCACACCCTGGCGGGCGTCGGCGAGAAGCGGGCCGACGAGCGCCTCTTCCCAGGCTGCCATCCTCGCATCGTGCAAAGGAGTCGATGCTGGCCCTGCCCCTCCCGGATCGACTGGAATGCCTGGGTCGTCGCCGTGCGCGGCACGTTTCTGGTCGCGATGGCAACGTCGGTCGCGACGGAGCGGTGCTCGTGCAACAACGTGGCCTTCCACACCGACAACCCCATCCGGACACGCGCTCGGGGCCTGAGGTCCGGGACCGGTCGTACACCCAACCAGAAGCCACCACATCCGCCCCCCCCCGACCGCTCGATTCTACGCCGCCCACTCACCGGGGTCGCTCTCGCGCCAGGCGTGCAGGACCGCGTGGTGCAGCGCGTGACTTCCGCGCGCCACCACCAGACGGCCGACAAACGGGGCACCCACGAGCGCGAGATCCCCGATCGCATCGAGCGCCTTGTGCCGCACGATCTCGTCGGGAAACCGAAGGCCCAGCGTCTGGTCGGGGGTCACCAGGATCGTATTCTCGGCATTGGCCCCGGCCCCCCGACCCGACAAGCGCGCTCGTTCCACATCGGACGCCAGGATGAACGTCCGTGCTCGCGCGACCCGGGCGAATTCGTGAACCGCCAAGGTGATCTCGCCGGACGGCAAGCGCGGGTCGTCCCACCCGACCGAAACCCGCACCTCGGCGGTGTCTGAGGGCTCGAGCCGAGCCCACCCGTGACCCCACGCCACCTCGATCACCCGGCGCACGACCCGCGCAGGCATTTCCGGCCCCGCCTCCAGACCCGCGGCGCAGATGGCGTCCCACCAGGGACCCGAGCTTCCATCAAGAATTGGAACTTCCTCGCCATCGAGACGAAGAATGGCATCCGTTACCCCCGCTCCAACCAGCGCGGCAAGCAGGTGCTCGGGCGTTCGAACCTCGGCCATAGCGCCCAACAGGACCGTTGAGCCGGGCTCGGAACGCGCATGAGCGAGGCCGACGGGCACGGCCTCCGGACACAGAAAAACCAGCCCAGTGCCCCACGGAGCGGGTTCCGCCACGAGCCGGCCGGGCCTCCCGAGGTGGACACCGGGCCCAACCCGAGAGAAGGGCAGCCGCAACCTGCGCCGAGCGGACATGCCGCGAGGTAGCGCGCATGCGGGCTGCTTGCCATTCATCCGTCCATCCGGATACACGGATATAACAACCCACGGAGCCCACGATGAACCTCGACCCCTCCTCCAGCCGCGCGGCCGGTTCGCCTACAACCAGCCCCGTTTTCCTCGACACGGGCCTGCCGCTCTTCGGCAACGCGGGGTTCAAGGTTCGGGATCTGACGCCCGCCACCGTCGCTTTCGGCCGCAAAGAGCTCGATCTGGCACTTTGGGAGATGCCCGGGCTCCAGGCACTCCGAGAGGAGTTTGGTGCTGCGCAGCCTCTGGCCGGCGCCCGGATCATGGGCTCCTTGCACATGACCATCCAAACGGGGGTCCTCATCGAAACCCTCACCCACCTTGGGGCCGATGTTCGCTGGGTCTCCTGCAACATCTTCTCCACCCAAGACCATGCCGCAGCGGCGACCGTGGCGGGACCCCGGGGTACGGCTCAAAAGCCCGAGGGAGTCCCGGTCTTTGCTTGGAAGGGCGAGACCCTGGCCGAGTATTGGTGGTGCACGCTGCAGGCCCTACTCTGGCCGGACGGCACCGGTCCGACGCTCATCGTCGACGACGGCGGTGACGCGACCCTCCTCATCCACCTCGGGGTCGAGTTCGAGCAACGGGGGGAGACACCCGACCCCAAGAAGGGAGAAAACGAGGAACATAGCATCATACTTGCGCTTCTCGCCCAGGTGCGCGCGGAGCGCGGGGCCAACTTCTGGCGACCGTTTGCCGCCGGCGTCCGCGGTGTCTCGGAGGAAACCACCACCGGCGTGCATCGCCTGATTCAGCGCACCGAGCAAGGCACCTTGCTCTTCCCGGCGATCAACGTCAACGACTCGGTCACCAAGTCGAAGTTCGACAACCTTTACGGCTGCCGGCACTCCCTGGTAGACGCCATCATGCGCGCCACCGACGTCCTCCTGAGCGGAAAGAAATGCCTGGTGGCTGGTTATGGAGACGTAGGAAAGGGCTCTGCCCAGTCGTTGCGCAACCAACAGGCCCGGGTGGCGGTAACCGAAGTCGACCCCATCTGCGCGCTGCAGGCCTGCATGAGCGGCCATGACGTCATCACCGTAGAAGACGCGCTCAACCAGGGGTTCGACGTCTACGTGACCGCCACGGGCAACAAGGACATCCTCACCGCCCGGCACATGTCGCAGATGAAGCACAATGCCATCGTCTGCAACATCGGCCACTTCGACAACGAGATCGACATGGCTGGCCTCGAGGAGATGCGCCGAAACGGCGAGGTCGAGAAGATCGAGATCAAGCCGCAGGTGCATGAATGGCGCTTCACGAAGACGAGCCACGGCCCGAACGGCGCGCCCCACAGCGTGATCGTCCTTGCTGAGGGCCGACTTGTGAACCTCGGCTGCGCCACCGGGCACCCGTCTCTCGTCATGAGCGCGTCGTTCACGAACCAGACTCTCGCCCAGCTCGACCTGCAGCAGAACGCCGAAGCATATGGCAAGTCCGTCCGCGTCTTGCCGAAGCATCTCGACGAGAAAGTCGCCCGCCTGCACCTCCACAAGTTCGGTGCGAACCTCACCGCGCTTTCGGGCGATCAAGCGGCGTACATCGGCGTGCCGCTCGACGGACCGTTCAAGGCCGACGCGTATCGGTACTGAACTGGCTGAGCAGGGGCGGCGGCATTAACCAAGTCCCCTGCGCCGAGGAGCCCATGTCCGCCCGTTACGAGGAGATCGCTTTCCTCCGCGACACCGAGGTGATCCTCGTGCCCGACGGAACGCCTCACCCGGTGCAAGAAGGCACGATCGGGTGGATCACCCAGGTGCTGGGCGGAAATTTCACCGTTCAGCTCACGTCGGGCCGGCTCGTTCGGGTGGCCGCAGCCGATGCACCAGCGATCGGAAGGGAGCCCCCTCCCCCCGCTCCCGAGCCGGCGCGGAGCGCCGACGGCGAACTCGCCCCTGAAGCGGTTTGGGAAGTGCTCAGAAACTGCTACGACCCCGAGATCCCGGCGAACATCGTGGACCTCGGGCTCGTGTATGGACTCACCCTGCGTCGCGTCGAGGCCGGCGTCGCGGTCGAGGTGCAGCTCACGCTCACCGCGCCGGGCTGCGGCATGGGGCAAGTGCTAAAGGACGATGTCGAGGCCCGAGTGCGGGAGCTACCTGGCGTCGCCGAAGTACAGGTAGAACTCACTTTCGATCCACCGTGGTCTCCCGATCTGATGAGCGAGGCCGCGAGGCTTGATCTAGGCATGTTTTAGCGGAGATTGCCCCGATGACGACCGAGTCCGAAACCCGCATTGTCGACGCGCTCGACCGCGTCCTCGCCCGGCTCGATGCCCTGGAGCGGCGGATCGACGGGCTCGGCGCCTTGACTCCTGAGGCGGCAGCGGCCCTGAACCAGGTAGCAGGTCGCATCCCGACCGTGGTGGAGGCTGCAGGCTCGGTCGCCGCCTTCGCGTGGCGTGAAGCGGAGAAGCGCGACATCGACCCGGTCCAGACCGCGCTGCGAGCGACCGATGCCCTGCCGCACCTCGTGAAGCTCCTCGATCGCGTTGACCTCCTCGAAAAGGCCGTCGCTCGAACCGATCTCGCCGACGCTCTGCTCGATGCGTCGGCGACGATCGACCCTGCGACCCTCAGCGACGTCCTGAAGAGGTCCGCCCCGCTTCTTGCTCGGTTTTCACGGTTGCTCGCCCGCCCGGAGCTCCCCGCGCTGCTGGACGCAGTCGATGGCGCGACGCTCGGCATCGCTGCCCAGGCCACGAGCGCGCTCGTCGAGGGCCGATCGACCCCCGCCACGCCAGTCGGCCCAATAAAGGCACTCTTTTCCCTGAACGAGCCAGATGTACAGCGCGCCTTGGGATTCGCGCTCGCAGTTGCGCGCAAGTTTGGCCAGCGCCTGAACTGACGACCGTGCCGGAGCTTCCCGACGTCGAGGTCTATGTCGAGCGCCTCCGCGCTTATACGCTCGGAAAGCCGCTTCAGGGAATCAGTGTGCGCAGTCCGTTCGTGCTGCGCACCGTGTCGCCCCCCCTGGCGAGCTTCGCGGGTCGGCCGGTCGATGAGGTCCGACGGCTCGGCAAGCGCATCGCCCTCGGCTTCGAGGGAGGGCCATTTCTCGTCCTCCACCTGATGATCGCGGGCCGCCTCCGCTGGAGGGTGGATGCCCCCGGGCCGGGCGCGCGCGACGTCCTCGCCGTCTTCCATTGGCCAGGCGGACACCTGATCTTCACCGAGGCGAGCCAGAAGCGCCGCGCATCTCTCCACGCGATCGCCGACGAAGCGGGGCTTGTTGTGTTCGAGCGCGGAGGGCTCGAGGTGCTCTGGGCCGACCGAGCCGTCTTCGCCGCCGTGCTGCGATCGGAGCGGCACACGGTGAAGCGGACCCTCACCGATCCCAGGCTGATTTCGGGGATCGGAAACGCCTACTCCGACGAGATCCTCCACCGCGCGCAGCTCTCGCCCGCCCGGTGGACGTCCACCCTCGACGAGGGGGAAATTGACCGCCTTTATGCTTCCACGCAGGGTGTCTTGACGGAGTTCACCGACCGCCTGCGAGCGGAGGTGGGCGACGGGTTTCCCGACAAGGTCACGGCGTTTCGAGCGGACATGGCCGTGCACGGTAAGTTCCGCCAACCCTGCCCGGTCTGCAGCACGCTCGTGCAGCGCATTGCCTACGCCGACAACGAAACGAATTACTGTCCGACCTGTCAAACGGAGGGAAAACTGTTGGCTGATCGCGCGCTCTCCCAGCTGTTGAAGGGAGATTGGCCTCGGACCCTCGAAGAGCTCGAGGAGCGGAAATTGGCAGCACGGAGCGACAAGAGTTGAGCGCTTCTCCCCTCAAGAAGGCCGCCCTCGAGCTGACCCTGACCGTTGGGATCCCCACCGCGCTGCTGTGGGGTGCGAGCGAGCGACTCGGGGCGGGCGTGACCCTCGGACTCGCGCTCGCCTTCCCGCTCACATGGCTGCTCGCCGGGGTGGCGACCAAGCGACGGGTCGATCGGCTCGCGGCCATCGCGCTCGTGGGGATCGGCATCACGGGTGGAACCAGCCTGCTTCAGCTGGATCCAAAGTGGATCGCGCTGAAAGAGGGCCTCATTCCCTCCTTGATGGCCGCTGCGATGTTGTTGACGTGTGCGACCCAGGCGCCCTTCCTGGCTGCGATCCTCGATCCCATCCTCGACCGGGCCGCGGTGGAGGAGGCCCTGGTGCAGCGACAGGCAACCGAAGGCTGGCGCGCCGCCTTGATCCGCGGAACCCTCGAACTTTCAGCGATCCTCCTGGCGTCCGGCGTCGTTTCGGCAGCGATCGCCTGGTGGGTGCTCGACGCCGCACCTGGAACGCCGGCTTTCAACCAACAGCTCAGCCAGGTCAACACCCTCGGCTTGGTGGCGGTAAACCTGCCGGTTGCCGGCCTCGCGACCTGGAGGCTGTCGCGGGTGCTCGATCGCCTGGAGACCATCACCGGCTTGAGCATTGAGCGGCTGATCCCGACGGCGGCCAGCGACCGCGCCGCCCCTTGACGCCGCAGCCTTCGAAGCGAGACGTCCGGCTGCGCCTGGCCGCAGCCCGGGATGCCATCCCAGAAGCCCTGCGAGTCACCCTCGCTTTGCGCCTGCAGGATCATCTGTTCGAGCTCCCAGAATTCCGAAGCGCTCGTCGCGTTCTCGTCTATGCTTCCCGCGGCAGCGAGGTGCCGATGCGCACTGCGGCAGAGCGGCTCCTCGCGGCCGGGGCAGAGGTCGCGGTTCCCCGTGTGGAAGGTGACGAACTCCTCCCCTGCCCCTTTCGGGATTGGGGCGAACTCGCACCCGGCACTTTCGGGATCGCCACTTCGCGCGCCGACGCTTGGTCCGGGGCGATCGACGTCGTCGTCGCACCCGGCGTGGCGTTCGACCGGTCCGGGGGGCGACTCGGCCTCGGACGCGGCTACTATGACCGCTTGTTGGCTACGCGCGCGGTCGGGTTCGCGGTCGGGGTGTGTTGGGACGAACAGCTGGTTGACGCGGTGCCCATGGAGGAGCGCGATCGGGGAATGGACGCGGTGGTCACGCCGACCGGAGTCTGGCGCAGGTAGTTCGCCCGGTCTCAGACAGTCAGGGAGTCGGGATTCGGGTAGCGAGCCACGACGTGAGGATCCCGATCGCCGCTTCCTGGTCGATGACCGCCTTGCGCCGCGCGCGGCTGACGCCCGCCTGGATCAAACGGCGCTCAGCGTCCACGGACGTGAAGCGCTCATCGACGTAGTCCACCGCCAGGCCAGTCAGCGCGGCGGCACGGTCACCGATCTGTCGGGCGAGCAGCGCAGATCGCGACTCGCTGCCATCGAGCTCTAAGGGCAACCCGACCACCAGAACCGCCGCAGCGCGTTCGACAGCGATCTTCGCAACGGCCGCGGCGTCCCGCTCCACCCCGGTGCGCGATACGGTGCACACGGGGTGCGCCATCAGCCCGAGTGCGTCGGTCACTGCGACGCCGATGGTCTTCGTGCCGACATCGAGGCCGAGGGCTCGGGGCATGTCGTCCTCACGCGCCTTTCTCGCCTGGGCCGGCGCGCTGCGCAAGGTAGCCAGACCGGATCCGTGCAGCCGTTCCTTGATGCGGACAGTTTTTGGCCGCATTCGATGGACACCTGGCCGGGTCCCGTATAACCTCTGCACGTCCGTTCAGGATCCCGTTCATGTATGCGGCTGAGCTTCTCTCTCAAGGCGACGAAGTGGTCACCGGCCAAATCGCCGATACCAACTCGGCTTGGCTGTCGTCCCGGCTGACCGAGCTAGGGTTCTCGGTGCGCCGGCACACCGCGGTGGGCGACCACCTCGACGACCTGGTCGCCGTACTCCGCGAGATTTCGGGGCGCGCCGCACTCTGCCTCTGTACGGGAGGGCTCGGCCCCACGACGGACGACCTCACCGCCGAGGCGGTGGCGCTCGCGTTCGACGCACCCCTCACCTTCGACCCGGTCGCAATGGAGCAAATTGAGGCGATGTTCGCTCGCTATGCGCGCTCGATGCCAGAGAGCAACCGCAAGCAGGCCTGGCTCCCGCGCGGCGCAGTGCGCCTCGACAACCGCTGGGGCACCGCGCCGGGTTTCGCGGTAGCCGGCGGGCCGACGTGGTTCGTGTTCATGCCCGGTGTCCCGCGCGAGATGCGCCAGATGTTCGAGGAGAACATCGTGCCCGACCTCCAACCCCGCTTCGAACTCGCCCCCGGTCGGCTGATCACCTTCCGCACGGCCGGAGTCGGCGAGTCCAGCCTCCAAGAACGGCTCGGAGACTTCGCGGAGTCCGGCTTCACCCTCGGCTACCGCACCGTTTTGCCGGAAAATCAGGTGAAGCTCCGGCTCGATCCGCAGGTCGACTCAGCCCGGGAGCGCGAAGTCGTTCGCCGGATCGCCACCGCCCTCGGAAGCGCGGTCTTCACGATCGAGGGGCTCACCGAGCCCTTGCCCGGGGTGGACTGCGGCGGGGGAGACCTCGCCGAGGTGATCGGGCGGCAGCTGGCGACAGCTGGCGCCACCTTCGCGGTGGCCGAGTCCTGCACCGGAGGGCGGGTCGCCTCGATGTGCACGGCGGTCCCGGGCTCCAGTGTCTGGTTTCTGGAGGGCTTGATCACCTACTCCGATGCCGCCAAACAGCGCCTTCTTGGTGTCTCGAAAGCGACCCTTGCCGAACACGGTGCCGTCTCCGAGGTCGTCGCGCGCGAGATGGCGGCGGGCTGTCGCGGCCGCTCTGGGGCGACCTACGCCCTCGCGATCACCGGCATCGCCGGCCCGGGCGGCGGTTCGCTCGAAAAACCGATTGGCACCGTACACCTCGCCCTGGCC